>CAZIIX010000294.1:0-3347 GCA_964539345.1 uncultured Actinomycetes bacterium
TCGCAGCTCGTCGGCCAGGGCGGTGAGTTCCGCATCGAGCCGGTCGATGGTTGCCAGGTCGTCGCGTTGTTGTACGTCGCTGTCCAGCAGTGGCTTGAGGCTGCCCGCCTCCTCGCGGAACGCGTCGGCCGTCTCGCGAATGACGCCGGGATCGATCCCGGGCCCTGCCGGCAGCGGTGCGGCCGGCTCGGTGTCCGGCGCACCGGGTGCCGCGCCGGATTCGGCCATGGCGGTGAGGCGCGCGGGCGGATCGGCGCTGGCCTCGGCCCATCGGTCGGGCAGTCGCTGGGAGGCGTCGGTGACCGCGGCCAGCGCGTTGCGGTGGGCGCTGTCCGACTCTTGGGCGGTGCGGTGCACGGCCAGCACCGGCGCGGCGCGTTCGGCGGCGGCGATGGCCTGTTCGAGTGTCGTGATGGCTGCGGCGTCTGCCGTCAGTGCCGCGCGTCGGTCCTCCAGGTCGCGGCGCCGCGCGACGGCGAGGTTGTGCTGCTGGGCGTGGGCCAGCGCCTCGGCGCAGCGGTCGCGGTCGGCGCGGGCGGCCTCGGTCTCGGCCTGCGCGGCGGCGCGGGCGGTCTCGACATCGTCCAGCACGGCTGCGATCCACTGCTCGTCCGGCTCGTCGGGGCTCTCGCCGAGCCCGGCGGCCTCGGCGAAGCGGGCGACGCGGTCGGCGACCTGGCCGTCCGCCTCGTCCAGCGCGGCCCGTGCCCGTTTGCGGCGTGCGACGAACGCGTCCTCGAGCGCGGCGAAACGCGCCGTCTCGAACAGTTTCTCCAGCAGGTCGGCGCGGTCGGCGGTGGAGGCCCGCAGGAACCGCGCGAATTCACCCTGCGGGAGCAGGACGACCTGGAAGAACTGCTCCGCGGACATGCCGACCAGGTGGGCGACCACCTCCCCCACCTCGCGGTGGCCGGCGAGGTTGCTGCCGGACCAGCCGTCGGCGGGCGCCCCGGTCCACTCCAAGGTCACCTTCGGCTTCTGTGTGGTCGTTCCGGTGCCGTGCTTCTTGGGCCGCTCGTATTCCGGGCTGCGGGTGATCGTCAGTCGTCGACCGCCGATCGTCGCGTCCAGGGTGACCTGGGTCGGGGTGCCCGGATCGGCGCGGTCGCAGCGCAGCCGTTTGGCGTCGGCGCGGGCCCCGGGGACCGTGCCGTACAGGGCGAATGCGACCGCGTCCAGCAGGGTGGTCTTGCCCGCGCCGGTGTTCCCGTGCAGCAGGAACAGCCCGTCCGCGGCGAGGCCGTCCAGGTCGACGTCGACGACCCCGTCATACGGGCCGAAGGCGGAGATCCGGAGCCGGTGCAGCCTCATTCGACCACCTCGGCGCCCCGGAGACCGGCGACGACGTCGGCGATCAGTTCGCGCTCGTCGGCGCTGGCGCCGGCACCGCGGCAGTCGGTGAGGAACGCGTCGATCATCTCGTCGTCCGGCACCGCATGCGCGGGCACGGCCGGGAACGCGTCGGGGTGCCGGTCGTGCTCCGGCGCCCAGACCATGGTGGCGGTGTAGGGGAAGCGCTCCCGCAGGCGGCGGATCGGGTCGAGCGGGCGCACCGGGTCGGTGAGCTCGACGGCCAGGTAGTGGTCGACCTTGTCCTCGTGTGCCGCCAGGATCTCGTCCAGCTGCCCGCGCACGGTCGACAACGGACGGATCACCGGCAGGTCCAGCCATTGCACCGCGGGATCGTCGGCGCCGCCCACGTCGATGAGCCAGGCGCCCTTCGGCCGGCTGCTCTCACCGAACGAGTACGGCAGCGGGCTGCCCGAGTAGCGCACGGCGTCCCGCACCTGCTGTCGGCCGTGCAGATGCCCGAGCGCGACGTAATCGATGCCGTCGAACAGGCTCGCGGACACCGACTCGACGCCGCCCACCGCGATGGACCGTTCGGATCCGCTCGGTTCCCCGCCCACCACGAATGCATGTGCGAGCACGACCGAGCGGGTCCGCTCCGGTCGGGCGGCGAGGTCGGAGCGGATGAGGCGCATCGCCGCATCCATCGTCTCCTGGTGCCCGACCGGCGGCTCCAGCGCCAGCGCGCCGCGCACCACGGCGGGTTCCAGGTACGGGATGGCGTAGACGGCGACCGGCGCCGCGCCGTCGCCGAGCAGCACCGGTTCGGCGACCCGCCGCACGTCGGTGCGCAGGTGGAAGCCGCCGTGGGCGAGCACGTCGGCGAACACGCCGAGCCGTGGCGCGGAGTCGTGGTTGCCGGAGATTGCCACCACGTCCGCGCCCGCGTCGCGGATGGCCGTGATCACCCGGGCCGCCAGCTGCATCGCGTCCGCGGAGGGCACCGCCCGGTCGTAGAGATCCCCGGAGACCAGCACCGCGTCGACGTCGTGCTCGCGCACCAAGGACGCCAGCGCGGTCAGCACGGTCTCCTGATCGGCGAGCAGCTCGTGCCCGTGGAACGTTCGCCCGATGTGCCAGTCGGAGGTGTGGAGCAGCCGCATACCGGTGACGGTACGGGGTGGGTCGGACAGTGGGTGCCGCCGCTGTCAGCCGGGCACGATACGGCTGATCCGCGGACCGTCCGGGGTGCGGCGAATGTCCATGACGACCGCGCGGGCGTCGCTGCCGGTCGTGTGCCCCACGACGGCGCCGTCCTCGTCGAGCACCGGGTAGGACGGAAGGGACTCGACCACGCGCACCGTGGCGCCGCGCTGCAGGTCGGTGCTCAACACCGTGACGTCGTGGACCTCGTGGCGCGCGTCCGAGACTCGGAAACCAGCGGTGACCAGGTGCGTGATCCGACGGGAGTCGGCGGCCCGGCCCGGCGCATCGGAGGTGTAGACCGCCGCGAGCATGTCGACGTCCCGGCTTCGCAGAGCCGCCGTGCGCGCGCCGTCGAGCCGCTCCACCACGCTCCGCCAATGCGCGGCCGCGGCGGACGGGACGCCGGCGGCCTGATCGGTTCTGGTCCGATCGGCCTGATCGGCTCTGGTCGGATCGGCCTGATCGGCACCGGACACGACGGCACCGGGCGCCCCGGCGGGCGCCGCGGCAGCGAGGGTGGCGCCGGCAGGGGTGGCGGCGACCGGATGGCTCTGCCCGATGCCGGCCCACCACCAACCGAGCCGGACGGCGGCGACACCGGTGGCCACGACCACGATCGCCATGATCAGCAGCCGCCGAGGCGTCGCCCGGCGACCGCCCGGTCCGGGGCGACCCCGTCGCGCGGGCGACCGGCGATGACGGGCCGGTGGCCGTGCCGGCCCCGACCCGGCGGCGCGCGCCGGCCGGCCGGACCGCCTGGGTGCGTCCGTGTGCGCCGGTCCGTCCGTGCGCGCCCGTCCGGTCGCTCGAGGTAGCTCGTCGGCAGCGTCGCGCCGTCCGCCGGGCAGCAC
>CAZIIX010000295.1:0-3338 GCA_964539345.1 uncultured Actinomycetes bacterium
CACAGGTGCGGGTTTTCGATCTTGATCTGGTTGATGACGTCGATGCCGAAGTTCAGGTGGATCGATTCGTCGCGAAGGATGTACTGGTACAGCTCGGCGATCCCCACCATCTTGTTGCGGCGCCCGAGCGAGAGGATCTGCGCGAAGCCGGTGTAGAACCACATGCCCTCGAAGATGACGTAGAAGGCGATGAGGTCGCGCAGGAAGGTCTGGTCGGCCTCCGGTGTCCCGGTGCGGAACGTCGGATCGTCCAGGTGCTGCGTGTACTGCAGGGCCCAGGCGTCCTTGGCGGTGATCGACGGCACCTCGCGGTACATGTTGAACAGCTCGCCCTCGTCCAGGCCCAGGGAGGTGCAGATGTATTCGAACGTGTGCGTGTGGATCGCCTCCTCGAACGCTTGGCGCAGCAGGTACTGACGGCATTCCGGGTTGGTGATCTGCCGATACACGGCGAGCACGATGTTGTTGGCCACCAACGACTCCGCGGTGGCGAAGAAACCGAGGTTCCGTTGCAGCATTCGTCGTTCGGCATCGGTGAGGCCGTCGGCCGACTTCCACATCGCGATGTCGGCCTGCATGCCGATCTCCGTGGGCATCCAGTGGTTGTTGCAGCCGGCCAGGTACTTCTCCCACGCCCAGTGGTACTTGAGCGGGAGGAGCTGGTTGACGTCGGCGCGAGCATTGATCATCGCCTTGTCGGACACGTCGACGCGGGCGGCGTCGGTGGAGATCTCGCCCAGTCCGGTCGGCGGGCCCGCGGCGGCGTCGCGGGAGGTGTCGGGGGTGTCGGTGGTGGTGTCGGGGTTCGTCATGGATCGTCCTTCGGTGGGGTGGTGTGCTGGATCTCTGGGCGCGGTGCGTCGCTACTGGCAGGCCTCGCACTCGGGGTCGAGCACGGAGCACGCGATCGATTCCTGCGGCGCCGGGTCCGCGTCGTTCGCGCCGCCCGGGCCGCGGGCATCGGCCCCGCCGGCGGAGACGGCGTTCAATCTGCCGTCGGTGCCGCGCAGGGTGGACTTCTCCACGTGGGTCTTGGACGTCGATCGCAGGTAATAGGTGGTCTTCACGCCGAGACGCCAGGCCATCCGGTACCACTCGTCCAGGGCTCGTCCGTTCGGCTCGGACAGGTACAGGTTGAGCGACTGCGCCTGATCGATCCACTTCTGTCGGCGCGACGCTGCCCTCACGAGCCAGGATCCGTCGATCTCGAAGGCCGTGCGATACCGCTCCTTGATGTCGGCCGGGATTCGGTCGATCGGCTGGAGCGAGCCGTCGTAATACTTCAGGTCTGCCACCATCACCTCGTCCCACAGGCCGCGGCCCTTGAGCTCGTCCACCAGCAGGGCGTTGATCACGGTGAAATTGCCGCTCATGTTCGCCTTGACGTACAGGTTCCGGTAGATCGGTTCGATGGATTGGCTGACCCCGACGATGTTGGAGATGGTCGCGGTCGGAGCGATGGCCATCACGTTGGAGTTGCGCATCCCCTGTTCGGTGACCTTGTGACGCAACGAATCCCAGTCCAGCCGGCGGGTGACGTTCTGCTCCAGGTCGCCGTGGCGGGCCGCGGACAGCAGGCCCACGGAATCGATGGGCAGGACGCCGCGGCTCCACAGCGACCCCTCGTAGGAGCGGTAGCTTCCACGCTCGGCAGCGAGGTCGCTGGACGCCTCGATGGCGAAGTAGGAGACCTGTTCCATGGAGGTGTCGGCGAACTCCACGGCTTCGTCGGAGGCATAGGCGATCCCTTGGATGACCAGGGCATCGGCGAAGCCCATCAGCCCCATCCCGACCGGGCGATGTCGCAGGTTGGAACGCTCGGCCTGCGGAATCGTGTACATGTTGATGTCGATGACGTTGTCCAGCATGCGCAGGGCGGTCCGCACCGTGCCGCGCAGCCGGTCGGTGTCGACACCGTCGGCAGTGGTGTGCGCGGCGAGGTTGACCGATCCGAGGTTGCACACCGCGACGTCCCCGTCCGGGCCGGGTGAGGTGTTCAGCGTGATCTCCGTGCACAGGTTCGACGAGTGCACCACGCCGTCGTGCGCCTGCGGCGACCGCACGTTGCAGGCGTCCTTGAAGCACAGCCACGGGTGCCCGGTCTCGAACAGCACGGTCAGTATCCGGCGCCACAGGTCGACGGCGGGAACCGTTCGGGCGACGCGCATCTCGCCCCGCCCGGCCGCGGCCTCGTAGTCGGCGTACCGCTGCGCGAACTCGGGTCCGTACAGCTCGTGCAGGTCCGGGACCTCGTCCGGGGAGAACAGCGTCCAGTCCTGTTCGGATTCCACCCGGCGGAGGAACTCGTCCGGCACCCACAGGGCGGTGTTCATGTCGTGGGTGCGGCGTCGCTCGTCGCCGGTGTTGCGGCGCAGGTCCAGGAACTCCTCGACATCGATGTGCCAGGGCTCCAGGTAGGCGCAGACGGCGCCCTTGCGCTTCCCGCCCTGGTTCACGGCGACGGCGGTGTCGTTGGCGATCTTCAGGAAGGGAACGATCCCGAGCGACGTGCCGTTGGTGCCGCGGATGTGCGCACCGATGCCGCGCACCGGTGTCCAGTCGTTGCCGATCCCGCCCGAATACTTTGCCAGCAGCGCGTTGTCGCGAACCGCGGAGAAGATCCCGTCGAGATCATCGGGCACGGTCGTCAGGAAGCAGGACGAGAGCTGCGGACGGGTCGTGCCGGCATTGAACAATGTCGGCGTGGAACACATGAAGGCGTGCGAGGAGAGCAGGCGGTAGAACTCGATGGCGCGGGCGTTCCGGTCGTCCTCGCGCAGGGCCAGGCCCATCGCCACCCGCAGGTAGAACGCCTGCGGCAGCTCGTAGCGGATGCCATCGTCGTGCAGCAGATACCGATCGTAGAGCGTCTGGAGGCCGAGGTAGGTGAAACCCAGGTCCGCCTCGGGTCGCAGCGCGGCGCCGAGCCGTTCCAGGTCGAATGCGGCGAGCTGGGGATCGAGCTGGCCGAGCTCGATCCCGTGTGCGACATAGTCGGCGAAGTAGGCCGGATAGGCCTGGGCCATCTGGGCTCCTGTGACCCGGCGCTGCTGACCCGCCAGGTGCGAGAGCGCCTCGGCGCGGAGCACCGTGGCCAGTAGGCGCGCCGCAACGGTGGAATACTGCGGTTCGGCCTCGACGAGCTCGCGGACGGTGAGGATCGGGGCCTGGCCGAGTTCGGCGGTGGACATGCCGTCGTACAGTGCCTCGCGGGTCCGGTCGTACACCAGGTCCGGGTCCACATCGGACAGGCCATCGCACGCCTCGGCGACGACCTCCCGCAGCTGCTCGAGATCGATCGGCACCCTGGCTCCGTCATACATGCTGTGCAGCAACGG
>CAZIIX010000296.1:0-3323 GCA_964539345.1 uncultured Actinomycetes bacterium
TTCGATCCCAGTATCGCCCACGCCATGATGCTCCCGGTGACCGCGGCGCTGTTCCCGGGTCTGACCCCGCGCGAGCACGAGGCCCTCGAGCTGGTGGCGCGCGGACGGCCCAATACCGATGCCTCGCGGGTGCTGGGCGTCTCGGGAAAGACGGTGCGCAACCACGTGAAGATGGAGACGGCGCCCATTCCCCGGACCGTGGAAAAACAATCCGGAGACGGGCGCCGCTAACACCGACAACAGCGGAGACGGGCTGTCACCGGCGGGTGTTACCGATCATCGTGGGGGTTTTCAATTCTGGCAATGACGGGGTTATGCGGCGGGAATGGCGATGATCCCCCCGGGTGCACCCAGGTCATTGTCGCCGCCGGGGCCGGGATCGGCAGGTGGCGCCCCGGGGGCACCGGGCACGTCGTTGACGCCGCCCGGTTGGTTCGGATCGTTGCCGTTTCCTTCCTGGCAGGCGGACACGGCGAGCATGGTGCCTGCGGCCAGGCTGAGAGCGGCGATGGCGCGGAGCTTGTTCGTGTGCATGGTCCCTCCCGGAATCCACATCTAACCGTTGGCTCCATTTCCCGGATGGAGCGCTGGGGCACTATGAGGATGCCCGCTATTCGCGAACGTAACCGTCGAAAATTGAGACGTCGACCGATTTCGAGAAAGGTTTGCGGAGGTTTTACCCAGTATTACGGGCAGATAACGACGAGATAATTCCAGGGTTATTGCTCGTTGGCGGAGTTCAGACTCCGGCCCGTCCGTCGGTGGGGGAGCCGCGCGCCCCGGGGGCACCGGACCCACCGCCGCGGCGCGGTCGCTGGTCTACTCTGCGGTGGTGCGAGTGCTCCACCGTGCACGGTGGAGGTGAATCACTGGAGTCGTCGCGTGTGGAACCTGATCGTCACCCGTGGCATCCGACGACGAACGTCCGGAGCGTGGATGAATTTCTCCGATCGCACCGATGCGGGCCGGCGATTGGCCGCGGCCCTGCGCCGCGATGATCTTGCCGGCGCGGTCGTGCTCGGGCTGCCGCGCGGGGGAGTGGTCGTCGCCGCCGCGGTCGCCGACGCACTGGAGCTGGCGCTGGACGTCATCGTCGTTCGCAAACTGGGCGTGCCACGCCGCCCGGAGCTGGCGATGGGTGCGATCGGCGAGGATGACGTCACCGTGATCGATGAGCAGCAGCTGCGCTGGGTCGGCGTGGCTCGTGAGGACCTCCTCACGGTGCAGCGGCGCGAACGCGAGGAGCTGCGGCGGCGGCTCGACAGGATCCGCGCGGTCCACGAGCCGGTCCCGATCGACGGCCGGACGGTCATCGTCGTCGACGACGGTGTCGCCACCGGATCGACGGTCCGCGCCGCCTGTGACGTCGTCCGTGCGCGGGGCGCGGAGCGGATCGTCATCGCCGTCCCGGTCGGTCCGCCCGGGACTGACACCGATTTCGCGGCGTGTGCCGACGACACCGCCTGCCTGTGGATGCCGCCGGACTTCCGAGCCATCGGACAGTTCTACGACGACTTCACGCAGGTCTCCGACGATGAGATGCTGGACCTGCTACGGCGTTAACCTGCGATGTCGGCTGCGATGGCGGTCGACGCCGAGTGCCGGACGCCGCCCGCCGGGTCAGAGGGCCGCGTCGCCCTGCGGGGCGTGCGTGCCCACCAGCTCGGTGTCCACGCCCAGAGGACCGATCTTGGCGGCTCCGCCGGGGGAATTCAGTGGCTCGGACCGGCCGGGAAGCGTCTCGGTGAAGAACAGCGCATTGTCGTCGGTGTAGATCTGCCATTTCTCCGGCAGGTCGTCCTCATAGAAAATCGCCTCGACGGGGCAGACCGGTTCGCATGCGCCACAGTCAACGCACTCGTCGGGATGGATGTAGAGCGAGCGGCCGCCCTCGTAGATGCAGTCCACGGGACATTCTTCGACGCACGCCCGATCCATCACGTCGATGCATGGCTCGGCGATGACGTAGGTCACTGGTGCTCCCTTCGACGCGGAAATGATACCGCGCAGCGTTGGTGGTGCGGGCACCGACGAGACGGGGGTGCCAGCGGTGCCCGCACCTGTTCATTTTATACACATGAATCCGTGAAAAAAGAAGGGTGCGTGCTCAGTTCGCCTCGACCGCACGCTCCCGCGGCGGTAACACGATGGTGCGCAGCAGGTGCAGCACCAGCCCGGCGAACGTCAGCGCCCACACCGCCAGCGCCACCCACACCTCGGTGGCGCCGATCGCCTCGACCAGCGGCAGGTCGTCGGCCTGGCCGAGATAGTGCGCCCCGACGCCGTACATGCCAAGCGGGAAGACCACGCTCCACAGCGGCGCGCTGTAGGTCAGCGGAATGCGGTGCACCACATGCCGCCAGATCCCGGCCGCGACGAGCGCGGGCACCAGCCAGGACCCGAACGCCCAGAACACCACGGACAGCCCGGCCGCCAGACCCCGCGTGGCCTCGACCATCGGCGTGTCGGTCATCTGCACGATGCGGGCGCCGGCCACGACCGTGATGGCGGTGGCGCCCATCGCGACGAAGTAGGGCGGCTGCAGGTCGGCCGGGCCGAGGCGGTACATCATCATGCGCGCGGCGACGAACACCCCGGCGGCGCCGTACAGGAAGATGCCCACCGCCCAGGACAGCACAGCCAGCACCGCCAGTTCCCGACGGATGGACGGCATCTGCGGCTCCAGCGCCGCCGCGAGCACCGCCACCGACTGGCTGCCGACCACCCAGATGAACCAGGTGCCGTTCGCATCCTTCAGGATCGGTCCGGTCCGCGCCCGGCCGAGCACCGCGGCCCACGGCACCACGTAGCCGAGCACCAGCCAGGCCAGCGCGCCGATCGCCAGCAACACGAACGCCAGCGGGTAGAAGCCGCGGCTGACCAGCGCGGTGCCCACCACGTCGGTCCCGGCGACGAACGTGAAGTACCCGAACGCCACCCGCGGGTTGCGCAGGTCGGCGAGCATCTTGGACCGGTGCGCGACGATCCTCCAGATAGAGGCGATGACGAGGACCACCCAGGAGACCATCGCGATGATCAGCAGCACGGCGGACAGCACGGGCAGACCGTGCGTGTCCATGGCGACCGACATGATGCCGGTCGCCATCACCAGCGCGAAATACCCCGGGCTCAGCCCGTCGATGCCGGCGGCGATGCGGGCACCGAACGTGGTCGTCGTCATCGTCGATGGGTGGCGACCCCTAGTAGGGCACGCCGATCCGGCGCCACTTCCGGCCCCCCGTGCCCGGCTCCGCCGGCGGCTTGCCCTTGCGGCTGCGGAACACCACGTACGGCCGCCACAGGTACCACAGCGGGTAGCTCCA
>CAZIIX010000297.1:0-1819 GCA_964539345.1 uncultured Actinomycetes bacterium
CCGCGCATGGACACGCCGTAGAGCACGTCGGCGGCCTCCATCGTGTACTTCTGGTGCGTGATCACCAGCAGCTGCGAGGAATCTCTCAGTTCGCGCAGCAGCCCCACCAGCCGGGTGAGGTTCACCTCGTCGAGCGCGGCTTCGACCTCGTCGAGCACGTAGAACGGGCTGGGGCGCGCCCGGAAGATGGCCACCAGCATGGCGACCGCGACCAGCGACCGCTCCCCGCCGGAGAGCAGCGACAGTCGTTTGACCTTCTTGCCCGGCGGGCGGGCGCTGACGTCGATGCCGGTGGCCAGCATGTCCGCCGGGTCGGTCAGGATCAGCTCGCCCTCGCCGCCGGGGAACAGCGTGGCGAAGACGGTCTGGAACTGCTCTGCGACGTCGTGGTAGGCGCTGGTGAACAGCTGCAGGATCTTCTCGTCCACCTCGGTGATCACGTCCAGCAGGTCCTTGCGCGTGTTGCGCAGGTCCTCGAGCTGGGTGGCGAGGAAGCTGTGCCGTTCCTCCATCGCGGCGAACTCCTCGAGCGCCAGCGGGTTGACCTTGCCGAGCGTGTTGAGGTCGCGCTGGGCGCGCTTGGCGCGGCGCTCGGTGCTGGGTCGGTCGAACGGCATCGGCATCGGCGCGCTGACCTGCTCGCCGCGGTCCCGGGCGGCCTCGTACTCGGCGACCTCGGCGGCGGACGGCGGAACGGGCACGTCCGGGCCGTACTCGGCGACCAGCTCCTCCAGCGACACGCCGAACTCGGTGCCGGCGGTCTCGGCGAGCTGCTCGAGCCGGAGCTGCTGCTGGGCGCGCACCACCTCGGACGAGTGCACCGAGTCGGTGAGCTTGTCCCATTCGGATTGCAGTGCGGCGACCTCGGACCGCAGTGCCGTCGCCGCCTGTTCCGCCTCCGCGCGTTGGGCCTCGGCGGCGGCGCGGGCCTCGGCGGCGGCGGCCACGGACCGGGCCAGTCGCTCGGCGACCTGCGCCCCGACCTCGGCGACGCGGCCGGCCAGCCGGGCGCCCTCGGCGCGGCGGGCGGTGGCGCGTGCGGCGCGGGCGCGGGCCTGGATCTCCTCCTGGGCGGCGCGTCGGAGGCTCTCGGCGGTCCCGGCGGTCGCGCGGGCCCGCTCCTCGGAGGTGCGCAGCGCCAGTCGGGCCTCGACCTCGCGTTGCCGGGCGGCGGAGGCCGCCTCGGCCAGCTCGTCCCGGTGGCTCTGGTCGACCGGTGTCGGCGCCTCCTCGGATTCCGCGGCCGCCAGCCGCGCCTCCAGGTCGGCGACCTGCTGGCGCGTCTCGTCCCGGGTGCCCTCGGCGGCGTCCCGACGTTTGATCAGCCGGTCCGCCTCGGCCTCCGCGGAGCGGGCGGCGCCGCCGAGTTCGGCGAGCTGCTCGGTGACGGCGGCGATCTTCGCGTCCGATTCGTACAGCGCGGCCAGTGCCTTGTCCACCTCGGCGGAGCGCTGCTCGGCCTGCGTGGTGGCGCCGGCCAGCGCCGCGTCGAGCCCCTCGAGCTGCTGCGTCACCGCCGCGAGCTCCATCTCGGCCTCGTCCACGGCCGCCTGGATCTCGATGACCGACTGCCGGCCGGTGCTGCCGCCGTAGGCCCAGGTCGCGCCGATCAGGTCGCCGTCGCGGGTGGCCACCACGGAGTCGGGCAACCGGTCGAGCACGTCCAGCGCGGCCGGCAGGTCGTCGACCACCACCACGCCGTCCAGCAGCCTGCGCACCGTGCCCTGCAGCTCGCGCGGGCTGGTGACCACGTCCAGCGCCCAGGCGGCGCCTACGGGCAACGCGGCCCGGTCGGGCAGCGCGGCGCGATCCGGCGCGG
>CAZIIX010000297.1:1919-3315 GCA_964539345.1 uncultured Actinomycetes bacterium
CGGCCGGCGTTGCCGTCCTTGAGCAGCCGCAGGGCGCGGGCGGCGCTGTCCAGGTCGGTCACCGCGACAGCGTCGGCGGCCATGCCCAGCGCCACGGCGATGGCGGCCTCGGACCCGGGATCCACGTCGAGCACGGCGGCGACGGATCCGAGGACGCCGGGCAGTTCCTCGGCGGCGCCCAGGATCGCGCCGGCCCCGTCCCGCCGGTCCAGGCCCATGGCCAGCGCGTCGACGCGCGCGGTCAGGCTGGCCCGGGTGGCCTGCGCCGCGCGCCGCGCCTCGGTCAGTTCCTCCACTCTCGCCCGGGCGGCCTCGGCGGCGGCGACCGCGGACTCGTGGGCCTCGTCCAGGTCGACCTCGGACGAGTCCAGGCCGCCGACGGACGAGCGCACCTGGTCGAATTCGCTGCGGGCGGCACGCGCACGGTCGTTGGCCTCGGCGATCGCGGTGGCGAGCCGTTCGATCTCCTCCTCGGTGGCCGCCAGCCGGGAGCGGGCGCTGTTGACCTGCCCGGAGAGCCGGGCCAGGCCCTCCCGGCGATCGGCGATGGCGCGCGACGCGGCGGCCATGTCGCGCTCGGCCTCGGCCAGCGCGTCCTCCCGCTCGGCGCGGTCGGCGACGGCCGCGCTCAGCGCGTGGCGCGCCCGGTCGACCTGCTGGTCCTTCTCGGCCTGTTCCGCCTCGGCCCGCTGCGCCGCTTCCTCGAGCTCCTCCGGGTCGCGCCCGGAGCGGGACTCGTCGACCGGCACGGCCAGGTTCCGGGCGCGTTCCTGCGCGAGCGAGACCATGCCCCGGAAGCGTTCGGCGAGCGCGGACAGCGCGAAGTGGGCGTTCTGCGCGCGGGTGACCGCCGGGGTGCACTCCGCCAGTTGCGCGGCGGCCCGCTCCTGCGCCTCGGTGGCGTCGGCCAGTCGGGTCTTGACGGCGGCGCGGTGTTCGACCTCGGCCTGTTCGGCGGCGGCGTCGGCCGCGATCGTGTCCTGCAGCCCGGCCGCGTCGTCGGCCAGCAATCGCAGCCGCGCGTCCCGCAGGTCCGCCTGCACGCCGGCGGCGCGGCGGGCGACCTCCGCCTGGCGTCCCAGCGGGCCGAGCTGGCGTCGCAGTTCGCCGGTCAGGTCGGTCAGCCGGGTCATGTTCGCCTGCATCGCGTCGAGCTTGCGCAACGCCTTTTCCTTGCGCTTGCGGTGCTTGAGTACCCCGGCGGCCTCCTCGATGAATCCGCGGCGGTCCTCCGGGCGCGCGGACAGGATCGAGTCCAGATGGCCCTGGCTGACGATGACGTGCATGCCCCGGCCGATGCCCGAGTCGGAGAGCATCTCCTGGATGTCGAGCAGCCGGCACGCCTTGCCGTTGATCTCGTACTCGCCGGCGCCGTCCCGGAACATCCGGCGGGTGA
>CAZIIX010000298.1:0-3301 GCA_964539345.1 uncultured Actinomycetes bacterium
GCACCAGCCGGTCGGACAGTGTCGTCTCCCCCACGTCGCCGACCGCGTTGCCGTCGACGTAGACCATGCCGACATCGATGTGGCCGACGATCCTCGCCCGGCGGTCGGCCAGGTCGACGACGGTGCCGTTCGGGGCGAGCATCACGCGGTCGGCCGGGACGCCGGTGGCCTGGGCGAGCCTCGACTGCGCCCGCAGATGCCGCCACTCCCCGTGCACCGGGACCACGTTGCGCGGCTGCACCGCGTTGTACATGAACAGCAGCTCGCCGGCCGAGGCGTGCCCGGACACGTGCACCTTCGCCACTCCCTGATGCACGACCGTCACGCCCAGCGCGGAGAGTTCGTTGATCACGGTGAACACGCTGGTCTCGTTGCCCGGGATCATCGACGACGCGAGGATGACGGTGTCGCCCTCGGACAGCGTCACCTGCCGATGATCGCCGCGGGACATCCGGGACAGCGCGGACAGCGGCTCCCCCTGCGACCCGGTGGAGATCAGCATCACCCGGTCCTCGGGCAGGTCGAGCACCCGGTCGAGATCGAGCACCAGCCCGTCCGGCACCATCAGCAGGCCCAGCTCCTGGGCGATCTGCATGTTGCGCACCATGGACCGCCCGACGAACGCGACCTTGCGGCCGTAGTGCTGCGCGCAGTCGAGCATCTGCTGCACGCGGTGCACGTGCGAGGCGAACGACGCGACGATGACCCGCTGCGGCGCGGACCGGATGTAGGAGTCGAGCACCGGACCGATCTGGCTCTCCGAGGCGACGAATCCCGGCACCTCCGCGTTGGTGGAGTCAACGCAGAACAGGTCGACGCCCTCGCGGCCGAGCCGGGCGAACCCACCCAGGTCGGTGATGCGCCCGTCCAGCGGCAACTGGTCGAGCTTGATGTCGCCGGTGTGCAGCACGGTGCCGGCGGGTGTGCTGATGGCGACCGATACCGCATCGGGGATCGAGTGGTTGGCGGCGAAGAACTCGAGTTCGAAGTCGCCGACGGTGTGCGTCTGCTGCTCGGCGATCTCCACCAGGTTCGGCCGCAGCTTGTGCTCCTTGCACTTCGCGGCGATCAGCGCCAGCGAGAACCGGGCGCCCAGCACCGGGATGTCCGCGCGCAGCCGCAGCAGGAACGGCAGGGCTCCGATGTGGTCCTCGTGCCCGTGGGTGATCACCACCGCGGCGATGTCGTCGATGCGGTCCTCGATCAGCCGCAGGTCGGGCAGGATCAGGTCCACGCCCGGTTGGGCGTCCTCCGGGAACAGCACGCCGCAGTCGACGACCAGCAACCGGCCGTCGAACTCGTACACGGTCATGTTGCGCCCGATCTCGCCGATGCCGCCGAGCGCGACCATACGCAGCGTTCCGGGCGGAAGCGGCGGCGGCGCGGTGGCGCTCACCTGGCGATCGGCGCGGGTCGGGTGGGGGGTGTGGCTCATCGGGCGACCCCCGCACCATCGGCACCGGCGCCGGCACTAGCGCCGACACGGGCGAGGATCTCCGCCACCGGGGGCAGTGCGGCGAGGTCGGCCTCGATCCGGGCGATCTGGTCGGTCGTCGCCGGGATCTGCGGCAGCCGCGGCTCGCCGACGTCGAAACCGTCCAGCCGCAGCGCCGCCTTGGCGAACACCAGGCCCGCCCCGCCGCCGGTGCGCGACATGGCGCGGTGCGCGGGCTCCAGCGCCAGGTGGATCGCCCGGGCGGTGACGTAGTCCCCGGCCAGCGCGGCATCGACCATGGCGCGCACGTGCGGCCCGACGACGTGCGCGATGATGCTGACGATGCCGACCGCACCGACCGACATCCACGGCAGTGTCAGCGGATCGTCGCCGGAGTAGTAGGTCAGATCGGAGCCGGCGATCACCTGCGAGCCGGCGTGCAGGTCCCCCTTGGCGTCCTTGACCGCGGTGATGCGCGGATGCGCCGCCAGCTCGATCAGCGTTGCCGGGTCGATGCCCACCACGGCCCGCGGCGGGATGTCGTAGAGCATCACCGGCAGCCCGGACGCGTCGGCGACGGCCCGGAAGTGCGCCAGCAGCCCCGCCTGCTGGGGGCGCGAGTAGTAGGGGGTGACGACGAGTGCGCCGTGCGCCCCCGCCTGCTCCGCGGCACGGATCAGCTCGATGGAGTGCGCCGTGTCGTAGGTGCCCGCGCCGGAGACGACCGTGGCGCGGTCGCCCACGGCCTCGACGGTGGCACGGATGATGTCCGCCTTCTCCCGGTCGGACGTGGTCGGCGATTCCCCCGTGGTGCCGTTGACCAGAATTCCGTCATTGCCGGCGTCGACGAGTCGTTCGGCGAGCGCGCCGACCTTCGGGAGATCGACCTCGCCGGACGGGGTGAAGGGTGTCACCATTGCCGTGAGCACGGTGCCGAAGGGGCGTCCGGGACGGCCGGCCGGTCCGGCGATGAGTCGCGTCATGGGTTTCCAGCGCACCTTCCTGTCGACAGGCCGACCCCGGGCGGGGCACGATTGCCGGTGCCTACGCTACCGTTCCGCCGCGGGGCGGCCTGCAGCAGATCAGGCGGCCGGGCGGCCGATGCGCACCCGCCACACCTCCGGGCCCTCCTCGAGGTACTCCCAGGTGAAGTCGCCGGAGTGCTCGGCGTCGAACTGGTAGTACAGCGGCTTCGGATCGTGGTCGTTGATCAGGATGAAGCCCGTCCCCGGCTCGAGGTCGCCGTAGGTCTCGAAGATCATGCTGTGCCGCCGGGCGGGCGGTTCGGAGCGGACGTCCAGATCGGGGTCGGATGCTGCGGTCATGTGCGGGTCCTTTCGGTCGGGGATGACGGAGGTCCTCCGGTGACGGAGTCGTGGTCGCGATCCTCCTCGGGGAGTTTCGCCAAGTAGTGCATCATGCCGTTGATCCGCTCGGCCTCGCGCGGGCAGCGCTCGTTGAGCAGCCACCAGGCGCGGCCGCCGAGTTTGCTGGCCTGCACCGGATATCCGGCCTTGCCCAGGGCGCGCAGTGCCTTGCTGAGCACGGTGGTCAGTTCGGCGACGGTCTCCGGCGGCAGGCTCTGATCGGGGTCGAGCGTGTCGGCCTCGCTCATCGCATCCAGCCCAGCTCGCGTTTCGCCTGGTCGCTCATCAGTTCCGGCCCCCAGGCGGGATCCCAGATGATGGAGACCTCGATGGTGTCCACTCCGGGCAGGCCCCACAGGGCGCGGTGGATGGAGTCCTCGATGTAGCCGGCCAGCGGGCAGCCCGGGGTGGTCAGGGACATGGTGATCAGGACGTTGCCGGCATCGACCCGCAGGCCGTACAGCAGGCCGAGATCGACGATGTTGATGCCGATCTCGGG
>CAZIIX010000299.1:0-3299 GCA_964539345.1 uncultured Actinomycetes bacterium
GCGGCGCCGTGCCAGGACGGCCGGCTCGCGGCGCGGTCGTGCAGGGCGGCGGCGGTGAAGACCCCGATGGTGTACTGCCGGCGGCCGTCCGCCACGACCACGGCGCCGCTGTCGTGCGCACTCAGTGCGCGCAGCAGGCGCGTGACGGTGCCGGCATCGACGCCCGGCTGGTCCACGGCGAGCACCGCGACCGCGCCGGCCTGCGCCTCGAGCGGCTTCGTGTCGAGCGGCCGGCCCTCGAGCGGCTGCCCGCCGCCGGCGTCCGCGTCGCCGGGCGGCGTCGTGTCCGCCCGCAGGCCGGCGACGACACCGGCGGCCGGACCGCCGCCGGGGGGATCCTCGCTGACCCGCAGCACACCGCGTGGAACCGTGACGGTCGCCGGTCCGACGACGACCACCGGCGTGCCGGCGACGGCGCGCAGCGTGCGCGCCAGCAGCGTCTCGCCGCGCAGCCGCAGGGCGGCCTTGTCCCGGCCGCCGAGTCGGCGCGCACGCCCGCCGGCGAGGACGATGGCGCGGCGCAGCGCGATGGGGTCAGCGGGCCCGGCGAGGGCCATCGCCGATCACGTGCCGGGTCGCGTGGCGCCGATGTAGCCCGAGGTGCGCAGGGACCGGACCCGCACCACCGATCCGGACTGCGGCGCCTCGACCATCTGCCCGTTGCCGATGTAGATGGCGACGTGGTGGATGGTGGCCGGGTTGTACACGTTCGTCGCGAAGAACACCAGGTCGCCCGGCTGCAGGTTGCTCCGCGAGATGCGGGTGCCGTAGTTGAACTGGTAGGCCGAGTAGTGCGGCAGGTAGACACCGACCTGGGCCCACGCGTACAGCGCGAGTCCGGAGCAGTCGAACCCGATGCGGTTGTAGTCCTGGTAGTAGTCGGCGATGCCTCCGTCATGGATCCCGCGGGTCGGCCCGTACCGGTTGCCCCCGCCCCAGGCGTAGGTGGTGCCCAGGTACGCCAGCGCGGCCTGGACGACGCGCTCGCCGCGGGACAGGCTCGACGACGACGATGGCGGCGACGGGCGGGACGGCGCCGAGGAGCCGCTCGACCCACTCGATCCGCTGTTCTGCCGGGCGGCCCTCTCCCGGGCCGCCTTCTCCCGGGCCGCCTTCTCGCGCGCCTCGCGCTCGGCCTTCTCGCGGGCCCGGCGCTCCTCCTCCTCGCGGATCTTCTTCTGCCGCTTCTTCTCGGCACTCACCGCCGAGTCCTGCGCGGCCTCCTGCTGCTGGTCCAGGCGCTGCTCGCGGCGCTGCTGGTCACGCAGGTCCTGGGTCTGCTGCGCCTGCAGCTGCGCCTCCTGCTGCAGTCGCTGATCTTCCTCCTGCTTGGCCTGGAGCCAGGCGTTGTACTGCTGGCGCTGGCCCTTCAGGTCGGCCACGGTGTTCAGCGCGGCCTGGTACTCGTCCTGCTGCTCGGTGAGCTGCTTCTCCAGGGCCTCGAGCTGCTGCTGCCCCTGTTTGAACGACTTCGCGGCCGCGACCTTCGCCGCGTCCGCGGTCTTCTTGGCATCCTCGGCCTTCGCCTGCGCCGCCTTCGCGTCCTCCAGTGCCGCCTTGGCCTTCGAGTCCAGGTTCGCCTTGGTGGCCAGCGCCGTGTGCAGGGTCGCGATGACGCCACGCTGGCTGCCGGAGACCTGGTCGATCATCTGTTGACGGGCCACGAGCTGGTCCATCGAATCGACGTTGACCAGTGCCGTCATCGAGCCGATCACATGTCCTTGCCGGAACGACGCCGCCGCGAACTCCGCGGCGTCCTCCCGTGCCGCCTCGATGGCGTCGCCGGCGTCGGCCGCCGCCGCCTCCGCGTCCTGGGCGGCCCGCGCGGCGTCCGCAGCCTCGTCCTGCGCCATGGACAGGTCGACCTGTGCCTTCATCGCCAGTTCGGCCTTGAGCTCCATCGCGTCCTGGAGCTGCTGGATCTTCGTCTGGGTGCTCGACAGCTTCCCGGCCAGCTTGCCGACCTGTTCGGCCGAGGTGCTGGCCTGGTTCTCGCTGGCCTCGATCTGCTGGTCGGACGGGTTCGGTGGCGGTGGTGGGACGGCAGCGACCGGTTCGGCGACCGATAGTGCCAGGGTCCCGGTCAGTATCAGCGTCGCCGCGGCACCGGCGATCTGCCGGACACGTCCCGTCGCGCGTTCCTGCGTCACCAACAATCCTCCCGTCCTGCGGCTCACGTCAGCGCAATCCGCGGGTGGGCCTTTCCCGCCCTTCGCGTCACCCGTCCCATCGGCAGCCGTGGCTGCGATGTGATGGAACGCCTCATAAACCTTGCCACTTCCTCATCGGCAGCGCCAGTGGCAACATCAATCACTCTGGTCTCACACTGGATAAACAACACATATAAGGACATTATCCGGCGAGTTCGCGTCCACCGCGTCCGGTCAGGGACACTGGATCGGTGAGGACATCGTCGGCGCAGCGCTGCCCCGGGTGGGCATGGTGGTGCGGCGGTGCGGGCATCGCCGCGATGATCACCGGCACGTTCCTGCCCTGGGTGGACTCGGGCCGGGTGGCCCGCAACGTGTATGCCGCAGCGGGCGTGGCCGAACGGCTCGGCCTGCTCGGGTCGCCCGCACCGCTCGTCACGGCCATCAGTCTCGTCGGGCCGCTCTGCCTGGTTCCGGTGCTGCTCGCTGCCCTGCGGTGGCGCCGTTCGTCGGCGGTCGCGGCCATCGTCATCGCGCTGGGCTGCGCGGGCGCGACCGTGGCCGTCCTCGCCCTGGGGGCCGGTCGCTCGTTCGCCGGTGTGGGCCTCGCCTACGCCGGTCCGCTGACCGTTCTGGCCGGCGCCGCCGTCGTGACGACCGCCGCTCTTCGGATTGTCCGCCGCCGGGGTCGGCCTGCCCCCCGCTTGGGTGTATCCCCGCTACATTGGGGAGCGGCCACCGGCCTGCAGTATGAGCAAGACCCGTTAGCCCATCCGAACCAGACATCATCCTCAGAAGGGTAGAATATGACGCACAGTGGGCCCGGCGACCCCTCGCCCCCGTACGGTCACCAGCAGCAGCCCGGGCAGCAGCAGCCGTACGACCAGTACGGCCGACCGCAGCCGGGACAACCTCAGCCGCCGTACGGCCAGCCCGGGCAACCGGGACAGTACGGCCAGCCCGGACAACCGCAGCCCCCCTACGGTCAGGCGGGACAACCGCAGCCCCCCTACGGTCAGGCGGGACAACCCGGCCAGTACGGGCAGTACGGACCACCCGGCCAGTACGGGCAGTACGGACCACCCGGCCAGTCGGGCCAGTACGGCCAGCCGCAGCAGCCGTACGGTCAGCCCGGTCAGTATCCGCAGC
>CAZIIX010000300.1:0-3297 GCA_964539345.1 uncultured Actinomycetes bacterium
GCTGAGATCAGCTCCACCCTCGATGGCGCCCCGGGGACGCCACTCCCGAGGACTCCGACACACGCTTACGCTGTGCAGACCCTTGAACCGCGCACCGAGCCGAGCCGCTGACCGTGGCTCTCGGCGTACGCAGCCGCGAGATCATGGACGCAGGGTACAAAGTGATCCTGGACACCGCGACACCCGGGCTGCTCGACAAGCCCAGCCGATCCACCATCGTGGCCTACTGAGAGATCCTGCAGCGCATGGACCTCATCGTCACCGGGAATGACGGCGCCGTCGTGGCCCTCAGGCCAGACCGGGCGCTGTCCGGACGACGATGATTTGCGTCGCTCGCGTTGGCTGCGTGATCGACTCGGCGATAATCTTGTCGACGCCGCCGTCATCACCACGATCGTGAAGAAATGAGTGCTCGAAAGGCTGGGGTCGATTACGACGGAAGGCCTGGATGGCAAGCGGGGCATCGAACGGAGACACATGGTGGCGCTCAGGCACCCGACAAGTGATAGGCCGGTTCGACCCGCATGATCAGCAACGATCTGACCACTCGGTTGATGCCGCTACTGGGGCGCTCACTCGACGCCGGATTCAACGTATTTGACGTGATGCACCACGGCACTCACGAGAAGCAATTGTCAAACGTGTTTCGCTGGCTCCTTGAGATCGGTGGCACGCACAACTTTGCGAGCCTCGGCCAGCGGATCTTCGTGGAGCAGATCAACCAGGATCGGAACCCTGAGGCTGCGATGCCCCTGGTGCAGTACACGGTTCGCCAGGAGGTCAACACGGCTGAGGCGGGCGACGGCGGCGATATTGCGGACATCGTGCTCGAGAGTGACTCCGCCGTCATCGTTATCGAGAACTACGTCACGTCCGACGGGCACGGTCACGGTTATGACGGATACCTGCGATTCGGCCAGCGCCGAGGGAAGGCCGGGACTGTCGTCCTGCTCTGCGCGGAGGAAGACCGTTCTCGCTTGACCGACGGCTGGGATCGAGCGACGGTCGTCACATACGAGAGGTTCTTGGACCGACTGGTCACTGAACTCGACGCGGACCGCACGTACGGGACACGGAATCCCGAACAGCGAGCGTTCATCAGTCAGCTACATCGTAAGTTCGCCAGCCGGGAGGAACGCATGAGCAACAAGGACGCACTCGACTTCGTCACAGCGATGTGCGCGACCGGCGAGGCGGGGCGATACCAGGAGCGGAACCGAACTGTTGCCGCGGAACGATTCGCCAGTGATCTCGCCCAGCAGGCGCGTGAGCGCTTCAGCGAGGGAAGAGACGTCCTGCAAGTCGTGAAGGCGCGCCTTCGTGGGTTCGCGGACACCGTGGTGCGGAGACAGGTGAACGATTCGATGGGCCGAGAGTTCATCGAGGACGTGACCGCCAGATATAGCGGGATCTACCAATGGACCATCAACTTTGAGACCGCGGAGGATCATGACTCCTCCGGCGAGGCGCGTCTGCAGATCAAGTTCGGCCCATCTGCCTGGTTCGCGAACGAGCGGGATGACACCTGGAAGCACCACGTTGACCCCCAGGATGCAGACTACGCACGCTTGTTCCTGACGCGGGCGCCGAACCGCAAGATTCGGCAATCGGCAGTCGCGCTCCATGAGGTAATTGATGGCCTCTCATCGACGGACACCCGTTTGCACGACGAGATCGTCGACCTCATCCGCGGATCCTGAGTAAGAACCAACACGGATGAGCGAATGGGAGACGGTGGCCGAAACGCTCTTCGCCAAGCCCCAGCACGGCCGGGACCAGGTGAGAACAGGCAAGAGTCCTCGTCTCACCGGATGTGGCTGGCGCCTGAGGTCTTGACTGCGCTGGACGATTTCGCGGCTCGAGACGGTCGCGGTGCGTAGCGCACCTGAGCACACTCGACGGAACGGGCGTGGGCCACCACTAGTCGGCGACGTCGTAGCCGATCCGTGCTGCCGCATCGTCGAGCGGGCCCCGCAATCCGGGATGCGCCAGGGACAAGCTCAGCACGGGCCGGGCAGCGGCCAGCGCATCAGCGGCGGGCAACCACAGCGCGATGCACGTGGACGTCGGGTCGAGCTTCGACCAATAGGCGATGCCGTCCAGGTTCGGATGGCGATCGGCGATAGCAGCTGCCCACTCGCTGCACGTCAGCGGATCGCCGTAGACGATGGCCTGTGAGCCGCCCGCGCGTGTGAACCATCGGCTATTGGCATCCAGCAGCTGCACGGGGCGTCCGAGTCGGTAACCGACCAGCATCATGTGCGGGCTGCGGATGATCGTGCGGTGCTGTTGGAACACCTCGGCGGCAGCGGCGACGATACCGGTAGCGGCATAGTGTACGGCTCGATCGGCGTGCTGGCCCGGCGGGCCGGGCGGGTGCGGCTCCCATCGGGACGATGCTGGCCCCCAATGGCGCAGACCGTTCCACGGCAGCGGGTGATGGACGGTGGAGAAAATCCGCCACACCGTCATGTCCGTGCTGATGGTCCTCAGTTCGTCGGCGCGAAGCGTTGGCAGGGTCGGTGGCGGTTTGTCGGAGGGAGCAGCCAACGCGGCTACCAACCTGTCCTCGTCATGGCGACGACCGTCTGCGGATCACCGCCGGACGCCAGCCATGTCAGCGCGGTGCCCGGCTTGCCGTCCGGCCCGGGATAGGAAGGATGCGGGCGGGTGAGGAAGTTGCGCCACACCGGCCAGGTCCACTCGGTGGGCTTGTGCCGTGTCGCCGTGGACAGGCCCGGGATGCGGCGGCCGCGAACGTCGAATTGGATGCGGGGGAATCGGTTGCGGCCGTCCACCTTCAGCGCGATCAGGTCTCCATCCGCGGCCCAGGATCGGACCCGGCCGGGCTGGACATCGTTGTTGGCTGCCACTTCGGCGACCGTGTATCCGTGGCGGATCTCGGCGGCCGCGGCCAGCCCACGGGCCAGCTCGCGCGTCGGGTCCACCTCGGCGGTCATGTCCAATCCACCGGCGGTCAGCAGGGACTGCTCCGCCTCGGACAGCGGCGGCGTCACTGCGGCCACGTCCAACAGCCCGCGCACCTGCGCAACCACTCGGTCGCTGTCGATGCGGTATTCGGCCACCAAATCGGCCAATGCGCTTCTCATCGCATCTCCTTGCCTCCACACCATTGTAGCGTGCATATCAATGCGATGCACGGAACGGCACGTAATGGGGCGGAGTCGGAGTCGGACGGCAGGCCTCACTGACCCTTCACCGCACGGCAGCTGTCTCAGCTCTCCGCGTCACCGGCCGGAAGCCGCGGGTGCTCGGTCGGGTACATCGCCGTCACCA
>CAZIIX010000301.1:0-3257 GCA_964539345.1 uncultured Actinomycetes bacterium
CGGGCGGGCGCCTGCCGGTGGCCGGCGCCCGGGGACGTCATTCGGTGCGGATGAGCTCGGGCCGGATGCGCGGGCTCGAGGCAATGACGGTGATCCCGGCGACCACCACGGCCGCGGCCAGCGCGATCAGGGTCAGGGTGCCGATCTCGCCCCACGGCAGGTGTCGCACTTCGCCGCCGTAGGCGAGGTAGCTCGCGCCGGCGAGTGAGCCGGCGGCGATGGCGAGCACGATTCCGGAGGCCAGCGGGAGCGCCGCCTCGATCCACTGCGTGCGCCGCAGCACCCCGGCGCCGGTGCCGACGAGCTGCAGCGAGACCACCTCGGACCGGCGGGATATCGCGCGGTCCACCGCGCCGATGGCGAAGCCCAGGAGCCCGACGGCGAGGACGACGGCGGCGATCGTCCAGACGAGCATGCGCAGGCTCGCGACGTAGTCGTAGTCCTCCATTCCCGGGGCCATGAATCCTCGGCTGGGCGCGGCGTCCGACAGCAGCGGCAGGATGGGGACCCCCGGTTGCGCGACGGCCACGACGGCGACCTGCGCCGTCGCGGCGACGGCGTCCACGCCGGGCAGCGATGCGGGCAGGAACAGTGCCCCGCCCAGGTCCCCGGCGGCGAGGTCGTGGCCGCCCAGTACCGCGGTGGGCGCCTCCACCGACACGGTGGGCGGCGCCGGCGCGTCCGACCCCGCGGCGTCCGACACCTGCCCGGCATCGGTCACGGCGGCGAACGCGAGTGGGCCGCTGTCGGCGAGGGCCGGGCGTGCGCCGATCCACGCTGCTCGGTCGTCCCGGCAGTCCGGCAGCTCACCGAGGACCGCGCGCAGGTCGGCGCAGCTGCCGACGTAGGCATTCACACCCCAACAGCTCGTCGCGGGGTCGGAGGAGGCGGAGCACGGCTGCCACAGCTCCGGGAATGCCGCCGTGGCCCGGATGCCGTCGGTCGCGGCCAGGCGCGCCAGCAGGTCGGGCGTCTCCGCCGGGCCGGCGTACAGCGTGCCGATCTGGCCGGTGGTGTCGATCATGGCAGCGGTCCGGTATTGCGGGGTCTGCTCGAACGCGACCACCACCATCCGCGCGCCGGTCACGACGAACAGTCCGATCAGAAGTCCCGCGACGACCCGCGTCGCCGCGGCCGGCTGCGCCTGGAGTCGCCGCCCGGCGATGACCAGCGCGGGCCGGCCGCGGAACCGCACCAGCAGATCGGCGACCAGCCGCACCAGGGAGGGCACGACCAGGATCACGCCCAGGCCCAGCAGCGCGATCGCCGTGAACATCAGCGGGATGAGGTCCGCGCTGTACCCGACGTCGGTCGCGGCGTCGACCAGGTAGCCGGCGAGCGCGATCCCGCCGATCAGCGGCACGAGCCGCCACCAGCCCGGGCGCCGCGCGTCGCTGCCGCGCGATTGCAGCAGCCGCTGCCTCGCGTGGCCGCCGCGGGTGGAGGCCGAGACGACCGTGACGACCAGCGGCACCGCGATCACGATGACGAGGTAGCCGGCCGCGCCCGGCTCCAGCGTCGCGTAGCTCCACGGCCGATCCGCGGGATGCCACGCCCCGAGTGCGGCGCGCACCGGGAAGAACGCGCCCAGCCCGACGAGGGATCCGGCTCCGGCCGCGACTCCGGTCTCGATCGCAGCGACGAGGCGGGTCTGGAACTCCGTCATACCCAACAGGCGCAGGTTGGCCAGTCGGCGGTCGCGCAGTCCCGCGGACAACCTGCCCGCCGCGGCGGCCAGCACGATCACCGGCAGCGCGATGGTCAGCACGACGCTCGTGAGCAGCAGGCGCAGACCGCCGGCATCGGCCGTGCTCGCCCCGGACGACTGCAGGCTCTCGCTGCGCGCGATCGCCATCGTGACCAGCAGCAGGACGGTTCCGACGGCCGCGGCCAACGCCACCATGGCAGACCGGCGCCGCGCCGATCCTGCCGCCGCACCGGCCCCGGCCAGCCGAACGCCCAGGCGCAGCGACGGGATCATGCCTCGGCCGTTTCCGGCACGTAGTGCCGCGCCGTGACCCGGCCGTCCGCCATCGTCGCCAGCCGTCCGCAGTGCGCCGCCACCCGGTTGTCGTGCGTGGCCAGCAGCAGGGTCGCGCCGAGATCGGTGGTGGCGTCCACCAGCGCGCGCATGACCTCGTCGGCGGTGACCGAATCGAGGGATCCGGTCGGCTCGTCGGCGATCAGCACCGCGGGGTGATGGACCAGGGCGCGGGCGACCGCGGCGCGTTGTGCCTGGCCGCCCGAGACCTCGCCGGCGCGGCGGTCGGCGAGATGCGCAACACCGAGTCGGGCGAGTTCGTCGTCGGCGCGGGCAGTGGCATCCGCGCTCGATGCGCCGAGCAGTTGCAGCGGCAGCCTGACGTTCTCCGCCAGCGTCAGCTCCGGCACCAGACCGCCGAACTGGAACACCATGCCGATGTGCTCCAGGCGGTGCTTGCTGCGCGCCGACTGCGACAGCCGATGCAGCTCGGCCCCGGCGACGGTCACGGTGCCGCTGTCCGGCGGCAGCACCCCCGCCAACAGGTGCAGCAGCGAGGACTTGCCGCATCCGGACGGGCCCATCAGGGCGACGGACTGGCCCGCCGGGATCGTCAGGCTCGCGTCGTTCACCGCCACCGTCGCCCCGTACGAGAGGCGGACGCCGCGCGCGTCGATCACCGGCTCAGCCATGCGTGCGCACCTGCCTCCGCAGGTCCGCCAGCCGCGTGCCCGCCTCGTCGATCCATGTCAGGTCCGCGTCCAGGTGGTTGAGTTCGAACGTGATGGCCACCGCCTCCACCGGTCCGGCATGACGAAGGTCGCTGGT
Organism: uncultured Actinomycetes bacterium; assembly: GCA_964539345.1. Taxonomy (GTDB): domain Bacteria; phylum Actinomycetota; class Actinomycetes; order Mycobacteriales; family Nakamurellaceae; genus Nakamurella. The sequence goes on from CAZIIX010000301.1 coordinate 2,810, forward strand.
GAGCACCCGCATGCGGGCCAGGTGCACCTCTCGCTGCTCGGCGAGCACCCGCCGCGCGTCGCGGCCGGAGAGCAGCGCGATGGACAGCTTCGCGAACAGCGCGCTCGAGGAGTAGCTCCCGGGGGGCTCGGGCCGCCCGATCCACTCGTCGACCGCGGTCACCCCCTCCGGGGTGATCGTGAACCGCTTCCGCTCGGGCCCGGCACCGGATTCGATGTCGATGACCTCGGCCAGGCCGCGCTTGGCGAACCGGGCCAGCGCCGCGTACACCTGACCGAAGGCCAGCGGCTTGGCGTGCGGGAACTGCGTGTCGTACCGGCGCTTGAGGGTGTAGCCGTGCGCGGGTTCGCGTTCCAGCAGCCCGAGCAGTGTCTGCGACGTCGCCATGCCAGCACTATACACACGGTGTATAGCTACTCGCGGGCGGGCGGTGGCGGGGACTGCGGCG
>CAZIIX010000302.1:0-3257 GCA_964539345.1 uncultured Actinomycetes bacterium
TCGCAGCTCGTCGGCCAGGGCGGTGAGTTCCGCATCGAGCCGGTCGATGGTTGCCCTGTCGTCGCGTTGTTGTGCGTCGCTGTCCAGCAGGGGCTTGAGGCTGCCCGCCTCCTCGCGGAACGCGTCGGCCGTCTCGCGAATGACGGCGGGGTCGATCCCGGGCCCGGCCGGCAGTGGTGCGGCCGGCTCGGTGTCGGCCTCGCCGGGCGCCGCACCGGATTCGGCCATGGCGGTGAGGTGCGCGGGCGGATCGGCGCTGGCGTCGGGCCAGCGGTCGGGCAGCCGCTGCGGGGCATCGGTGACCGCGGCCAGCGCGTTGCGGTGGGCGCGGTCCGACTCTTGGGCGGTGCGGTGCGCCGCCAGCACCGGCACGGCCCGTTCGGCGGCGGCGATGGCGTGTTCGAGCGTCGTGATGGCTGCGGCGTCGGCGGTCAGCGCCGCGCGGCGGTCCTCCAGGTCGCGGCGCCGCGCGACGGCGAGGTTGTGTTGCTGGGCGCGGGCCAGCGCCTCGGCGCAGCGGTCGCGGTCGGCGCGGGCGGTCTCGGCCTCGGCCTGCGCGGCGGCGCGGGCGGTCTCGACGTCGTCCAGCACCGCTGCGATCCACTGCTCGTCCGGCTCGTCGGGGCTCTCGCCGAGCCCGGCGGCCTCGGCGAAGCGGGCGACGCGGTCGGCGACCTGGCCGTCCGCCTCGTCCAGCGCGGCCCGTGCCCGTTTGCGGCGTGCGACGAACGCGTCCTCGAGCGCGGCGAAACGCGCCGTCTCGAACAGTTTCTCCAGCAGGTCGGCGCGGTCGGCGGTGGAGGCCCGCAGGAACCGCGCGAATTCACCCTGCGGGAGCAGGACGACCTGGAAGAACTGCTCCGCGGACATGCCGACCAGGTGGGCGACCACCTCCCCCACCTCGCGGTGGCCGGCGAGGTTGCTGCCGGACCAGCCGTCGGCGGGCGCCCCGGTCCACTCCAAGGTCACCTTCGGCTTCTGTGTGGTCGTTCCGGTGCCGTGCTTCTTGGGCCGCTCGTATTCCGGGCTGCGGGTGATCGTCAGTCGTCGACCGCCGATCGTCGCGTCCAGGGTGACCTGGGTCGGGGTGCCCGGATCGGCGCGGTCGCAGCGCAGCCGTTTGGCGTCGGCGCGGGCCCCGGGGACCGTGCCGTACAGGGCGAATGCGACCGCGTCCAGCAGGGTGGTCTTGCCCGCGCCGGTGTTCCCGTGCAGCAGGAACAGCCCGTCCGCGGCGAGGCCGTCCAGGTCGACGTCGACGACCCCGTCATACGGGCCGAAGGCGGAGATCCGGAGCCGGTGCAGCCTCATTCGACCACCTCGGCGCCCCGGAGACCGGCGACGACGTCGGCGATCAGTTCGCGCTCGTCGGCGCTGGCGCCGGCACCGCGGCAGTCGGTGAGGAACGCGTCGATCATCTCGTCGTCCGGCACCGCATGCGCGGGCACGGCCGGGAACGCGTCGGGGTGCCGGTCGTGCTCCGGCGCCCAGACCATGGTGGCGGTGTAGGGGAAGCGCTCCCGCAGGCGGCGGATCGGGTCGAGCGGGCGCACCGGGTCGGTGAGCTCGACGGCCAGGTAGTGGTCGACCTTGTCCTCGTGTGCCGCCAGGATCTCGTCCAGCTGCCCGCGCACGGTCGACAACGGACGGATCACCGGCAGGTCCAGCCATTGCACCGCGGGATCGTCGGCGCCGCCCACGTCGATGAGCCAGGCGCCCTTCGGCCGGCTGCTCTCACCGAACGAGTACGGCAGCGGGCTGCCCGAGTAGCGCACGGCGTCCCGCACCTGCTGTCGGCCGTGCAGATGCCCGAGCGCGACGTAATCGATGCCGTCGAACAGGCTCGCGGACACCGACTCGACGCCGCCCACCGCGATGGACCGTTCGGATCCGCTCGGTTCCCCGCCCACCACGAATGCATGTGCGAGCACGACCGAGCGGGTCCGCTCCGGTCGGGCGGCGAGGTCGGAGCGGATGAGGCGCATCGCCGCATCCATCGTCTCCTGGTGCCCGACCGGCGGCTCCAGCGCCAGCGCGCCGCGCACCACGGCGGGTTCCAGGTACGGGATGGCGTAGACGGCGACCGGCGCCGCGCCGTCGCCGAGCAGCACCGGTTCGGCGACCCGCCGCACGTCGGTGCGCAGGTGGAAGCCGCCGTGGGCGAGCACGTCGGCGAACACGCCGAGCCGTGGCGCGGAGTCGTGGTTGCCGGAGATTGCCACCACGTCCGCGCCCGCGTCGCGGATGGCCGTGATCACCCGGGCCGCCAGCTGCATCGCGTCCGCGGAGGGCACCGCCCGGTCGTAGAGATCCCCGGAGACCAGCACCGCGTCGACGTCGTGCTCGCGCACCAAGGACGCCAGCGCGGTCAGCACGGTCTCCTGATCGGCGAGCAGCTCGTGCCCGTGGAACGTTCGCCCGATGTGCCAGTCGGAGGTGTGGAGCAGCCGCATACCGGTGACGGTACGGGGTGGGTCGGACAGTGGGTGCCGCCGCTGTCAGCCGGGCACGATACGGCTGATCCGCGGACCGTCCGGGGTGCGGCGAATGTCCATGACGACCGCGCGGGCGTCGCTGCCGGTCGTGTGCCCCACGACGGCGCCGTCCTCGTCGAGCACCGGGTAGGACGGAAGGGACTCGACCACGCGCACCGTGGCGCCGCGCTGCAGGTCGGTGCTCAACACCGTGACGTCGTGGACCTCGTGGCGCGCGTCCGAGACTCGGAAACCAGCGGTGACCAGGTGCGTGATCCGACGGGAGTCGGCGGCCCGGCCCGGCGCATCGGAGGTGTAGACCGCCGCGAGCATGTCGACGTCCCGGCTTCGCAGAGCCGCCGTGCGCGCGCCGTCGAGCCGCTCCACCACGCTCCGCCAATGCGCGGCCGCGGCGGACGGGACGCCGGCGGCCTGATCGGTTCTGGTCCGATCGGCCTGATCGGCTCTGGTCGGATCGGCCTGATCGGCACCGGACACGACGGCACCGGGCGCCCCGGCGGGCGCCGCGGCAGCGAGGGTGGCGCCGGCAGGGGTGGCGGCGACCGGATGGCTCTGCCCGATGCCGGCCCACCACCAACCGAGCCGGACGGCGGCGACACCGGTGGCCACGACCACGATCGCCATGATCAGCAGCCGCCGAGGCGTCGCCCGGCGACCGCCCGGTCCGGGGCGACCCCGTCGCGCGGGCGACCGGCGATGACGCGCCGGTCCGGTCGCTCGAGGTAGCTCGTCGGCAGCGTCGCGCCGTCCGCCGGGCAGCAC
>CAZIIX010000303.1:0-3257 GCA_964539345.1 uncultured Actinomycetes bacterium
GCAACTGATCGAAAGGAGTCCACGGTGCGTCCAGCACGAATGGCAGTGGCCGCGACGGCCGCAATGGCCGTGATGGTGACGCTGGTGGGGTGTGGGTCGTCCGGCGACGCGGGCGGCACGGCCGGCGACCAGCCCGGGAGCACGTCCGGTTCCACGGGTGGGCAGGACGGTTCGGCGTCCACCGACCCGAACACTCCCCTGGGTCTGCAGAAGCTTCCGGACACCGATGGCACAACCATCAACGTCCTGATGGTCAACAATCCGCAGATGCTCGACCTGCAGAAGGCCACGGAGAGCCAGTTCACCGCCGCCACCGGCATCAAGGTGAACTACACGGTGCTCGACGAGAACAGCATGCGCAGCAAGGCCTCGCTGGACTTCAAGAACCAGGCCGGCCAGTACGACGTCGCCACGCTGTCGAACTTCGAGGTGCCCATCTACGCCAAGAACGGGTGGCTGACGAACCTGAGCCCGTACATCGAGAAGGACCCCGGCTTCAACCAGGACGACATCCTTCCCGCCATGCAGGCGTCGCTGAGCTATGACGATGACGTCTACGGCGAGCCGTTCTACGGTGAATCCTCGTTCCTGATGTACCGCAAGGACATCGTCGAGAAGCACGACCTGACCGTGCCGGACAATCCGACATGGGACCAGGTCGCCGATCTCGCAGCCAAGCTGGACGGCGCCGAGCCGGGCATGAAGGGCATCTGCCTGCGCGGCCAGCCCGGCTGGGGCGAGCTGGGTGCCCCGCTGACCACGGTGGTGAACACGTTCGGCGGCACCTGGGTCGACGCGGACTGGAACGCCCAGCTCACGGCACAACCGTTCAAGGACGCCGCCAACTTCTACGTGGACCTGGTGCGCAAGCACGGCGAGGTCGGCGCATCGACCGCGGGCTACACCGAGTGCCTGTCCGCAATGCAGCAGGGCAAGGTCGCCATGTGGTACGACTCCACGGCGGCGGCCGGACCGCTGGAGGCCTCGGATTCGCCGGTCGCCGGCAAGCTCGGCTACGCACAGGCGCCGGTGAAGGAGACCAAGGCCTCGGGATGGCTCTACACCTGGGCGTTCCTGATGGAGAAGGCGGCGAAGAACAAGGACGCGGCCTGGCAGTTCATCTCCTGGGCGGCCTCCTCGCAGTACGCCGACCACATCGGTGAGACCGAGGGCTGGGCGAAGGTCCCTGCCGCGACCCGGGAGTCGCTCTACCAGAACAAGGACTACATGGCCGACAGTGCGGTGTTCGCCAAGCCGACGCTGACCGCCCTGGAGAACGCCGATCCGGAGAACCCCGGTGTGCAGAAGCGACCGGCACCGGGCATCCAGTTCATCGACATCCCGGAGTTCACCGCGTTCGGTGACACGGTGACCTCCGAGCTCTCGGCGGCGATCGCCGGCTCGAAGTCCGTCGATGATGCGCTGGCGGCGGGCCAGAAGGTCGTGCAGTCCGCGGTCGACGGCTACAAGTAGTCCGCCGCGGTCGTCCGACCGGGGCGGTGGCGGCGCGATCCACTGCGCCGTCACCGCCCGGCCCGAGGCCTTCGTCATACCTGCGTCATACCTGGGCCGAGACGCGGCCCGATCGAGGAGTGTGGGGATGAGTACCGTCAACCCGGCCAGTCCGGTCGCCGTCGCGGTGCGGCGCCAGGCACGACGCGACGGGTGGATCCGCCGCGCGCCGCTGCTGCCGGCGCTGGTCTTCGGCATCATCGTGACGCAGCTGCCGTTCCTCGTCACGTTCGTGTTCTCGTTCCGGCGCTGGAACACCAACCATCCGGACCGCTACGGCTGGGCCGGGTTCGCCAACTACGAGCGGGTCTTCACCGACCCGCGGATCCTCAGCGACATCTGGCACACCATCGAGCTCACGCTGGTCGTGGTCGGTGTCTCGCTGGCGCTCGGCCTCGGGATCGCGTTGCTGCTCAACCGGCAGTTCCTGGGTCGCTCGGTGGTCCGCACGTTCATGATCGCCCCGTTCCTGATCGTCCCGGTCGCCGCCGCGCTGTTCTGGAAGTTCGGCATGTTCAATCCGAACACCGGGTTCCTGAACGGGATCGCCACCGCCGTCAAGCGGTTGTTCGCCCCGGACTCCCCCGCCGTGGCGATCGACTTCCTCGGCCAACACCCGCTCCTCGCGGTGGAGATCGAGCTGATCTGGCAATGGACGCCGTTCATGACGCTGATCCTGCTCGCCGGGCTGCAGTCCCGGCCGAGCGACATCCTGGAGGCCGCCTCGGTGGACGGCGCCTCGGAGTGGCAGACGTTCGTGCACATGACGCTGCCGCATATGCGCCAGTACCTGGAACTGGCCGGGCTGCTCGGAGCGATCTACATCCTGCAGAACTTCGACTCGGTGTACGCGCTCACCCCGCAGAACCTGCGCACCGAGAACCTGCCCAACCTGATCTACCAGACCATCTATTCCGTCAACGACTACGGGCTCGCCTCCGCGCAGGGCGTGATCATCGTGATCGGCACGATCGCGGTGGCCATCTTCGCGCTCAAGACGGTGTTCAGCCTGTTCCGGGAGGAGGTCGCACGATGACGGCTCTCGCCTCGCGCGGCGCAGCGCCCGCCACGACGCACGTCACGCTGCGGATCGACAAACGCACGACCGGACAGAAGGTGCGTGGTCGCCTCGCCTCGATCCTCGCCTGGATCGTGGGGCTGATCTTCGTGCTGCCGATCCTGGCCATGATCTTCGTCAGCTTCCACTCGGACAACACCGGGGAGGCGACACTGAACCCGGTCAGCCTCACCACGTCCTGGACGCTGGAGGGCTTCGGCAAGTTCTTCGGCTCGCAGACCGGGCAGTCGCCGATCCCGTACCTGCTGAACTCGGTGGCGGCGTCGGTGATCTCGACGCTGCTCGTCCTGGCGCTGGCGATTCCGGCCGCCTACGCGCTGGCCGTGCGCAAGATCAAGCGCTGGTCGGACGTGATGTTCTTCTTCCTGTCCACCAAGTTCCTGCCACTGGCGGCCGGGCTGGTGCCGCTGTACATCATCGCGCTGCGGATCGGCGCGCTGAACCATGTCTACTTCCTGGTCATCCTGTACGCGGCGATGAACCTTCCCATCGCGATCTGGATGATGCGCTCGTTCATGGCCGACATCCCGGTGGAGCTGTTCGAGGCGGCCTCGTTGGACGGCGCCGGACTCGGCAAGATCCTCCTCCGGGTGGCCGCCCCGGTCGCGATGCCGGGCATCGCCGCGACGGCGCTGATCTGCTTCATCTTCAGCTGGAACGAGCTGCT
>CAZIIX010000304.1:0-3249 GCA_964539345.1 uncultured Actinomycetes bacterium
CCCGGGACACCTGCGACGTCACCGTCACGGTGCCGATGGCGCGGGAGGTCGAGTCCCTCAACGCCTCGGTCGCCGCGGGGGTGGTGCTGGCCGAGGTGGCGCGCCGGCGTCGGATCGAGGCATAGCCACACGTCGTTCCGGCGCGGGCGGGCAGGTCCGGCGACCGCAGCGCCACCTCCGGGCGACGAGTGGCGGGTATCCACCGCCGGTCGGTCGGCCTCCCCACCCCTTGTTGAGAATGATTCTCAATATCAGTAGTATGGGCTGATGCACGATCGCTCGACCCAGCGGCGCCCCGGACGCGCCCAGGATCCCTGCCAGCGCCCCCGGCTCCTCCCCGGACGCGCCCGCACCGCCGCGGCGCTCGCCGGGCTCGTTGCGCTGCTCGCCACCGCGGCATGCTCGTCCAGCACCAGCACCAGCACCGGCACCGGCACGGTCGGGGGCGACGCCTCCGGCTCGGCCGACGGAGCGAGCGGCGCGGAGCCGATCGCCGTCGTCGCGACCACCAATGTCTGGGGCGACATCGCCGCACAGATCGGTGGCAGTGCGGTGGCCGTCACCTCCCTGATCAAGGATCCGAGCCAGGACCCGCACGAGTTCCACGCCAGCGGCCGCGACGAGCTCGCCGTCTCCCGCGCGGACCTCGTCATCGAGAACGGCGGCGGATACGACGACTTCGTCACCCCGATGTACCAGTCCGTCGACTCGCACGCGCCGGTCATCACCGCGACCGAGGTCGCCGACGAGGCCGGGCTGCGCCTGGGGGAGAACGAGCACGTGTGGTACGACGCCGCTATCGTCACACACATGGCAGAGTCGATCAGCGCCGCGCTCACCGACCTGGACCCTGCGCACGCCAACGACTTTCGTCATGGCCTGGAGACATTCCGCGGCGCGCTCGCACCGGTGCGCGACGCCATCGACGAACTGCGCGCACGCGAGGCCGGCACGCCGGTCGCCGCCACCGAATCCCTCGCCGGATACCTGATCCACGCCGCGGGCCTGACCGACCGCACACCGCGTCGTTTCCTGGACGCGGCCGAGGACGGCATCGACGTCGCCCCGCACGACCTGCAGGAGGTGCTGGCCCTGTTCACCGACCATCGCGTCCGCGCGCTGCTGGACAACGAGCAGTCGGCCACCGCGCAGACCGACACCGTCGTCGACGCGGCGCGGGACAACGACGTCCCGGTCGTGCCGCTGACCGAGCTGCTGCCGCCGGGGGAGCACTACCAGGACTGGATGCTCGACACGGTGCACCGGCTCGCGTCCGCACTGGCCGGAAAGGCAACGGTATGACGAACGGGGCCCCGCACCCGGTGCTGACGATCACCGGCGCGCGCCTGTCCTTCGGCGACCGCGTGCTCTGGGACGAGCTCGACCTCAGCGTGCAGCGCGGCGAGTTCATCGCAGTGCTGGGCGCCAACGGCTCCGGCAAGTCCAGCCTGCTGCGCGCGATCCTCGGGGAACAGCCGCTCGATGCCGGCACCATCACCATCAACGGGGCACCGGCCGGACGCGGCAGCCGCACCGTCGGCTACGTCCCGCAGCGCACCGCCCTGGACGGCACCACCGCCATCCGCGGCCGCGACCTCGTCCGCCTCGGACTGGACGGGCATCGGTGGGGCACCGGCATTCTCGGCTCGCGCAGGGCCCGCGACCGGGTGCAGGAGCTGCTCCGCTCGGTGGACGCCGAGGCGTTCGCCGACGTGCCGATCTCCCAGCTGTCCGGCGGGGAACTGCAACGCATCCGCATCGCCGAGGCGCTGGCGGGCAACCCGACGCTGCTGCTGTGCGACGAGCCGCTGGCCGCGTTGGACATCGGCCAGGCGCAGACCGTCGTCGGCGTGCTCGACGCGCACCGCAAAGCGCATGGCACCGCGCTGCTGTTCGTCACGCACGACATCAACGCCGTGCTCGGCGCCGCCGACCGGGTGCTCTACCTCGCCGGTGGCCGGTTCCGGCTCGGCACGCCCGACGAGGTGCTCACCTCCCCGAGCCTGACCGACCTGTACGGAGCGCCGGTGGACGTGTTCCACACGCAGGGGCGGGTCATCGTCGTGGCCGCCACCGATCCGGGTGCGGATCACCTGGCGCCGCACTCGGATTCGCCGGAGGACTGCGAGGATCCGCACGGCCACCAGCACCTGTACACGCAGCAGCGTGCGCTCGAGTCGGAACGGTCGGTGAAGGCATGAGCTGGAGCGACATCGTCGACTTCTCCGACTACGGCGCGCTGATCGCGCTGCTGCACAACTCGCTGATCGCCGGCGCGCTGCTCGGCCTGATCGGTGGGCTGGTCGGCGTCTTCGTCATGATGCGCGACCTGTCCTTCGCCGTGCACGGCATCAGCGAGCTCTCCTTCGCCGGGGCTGCGGCGGCGCTGCTGATCGGTGTCGACGTGCTGGTCGGATCGATCGTCGGATCCCTCGCCGCCGCGTTGATCTTCGGTGCGCTGGGCGTCCGCGCCCGGGACCGCTCGTCGATCATCGGCGTGCTCATGCCGTTCGGGCTGGGGCTCGGCGTGCTGTTCCTGTCGCTGTACAAGGGTCGGGGCACGAACAAGTTCGGGCTGCTCACCGGCCAGATCGTCTCAGTCGACGACCCGGGACTGACCTGGCTGGCGGCGGTGTCGGCGGTGGTGCTGGTCGCGCTCGTGGTGCTGTGGCGGCCTTTGACGTTCGCGACCGTCGACCCCGAGATCGCCGCCGCGCGAGGCGTTCCCGTCCGGGCGCTGTCGCCGGTCTTCATGGTCGTGCTCGGTCTGACCGTGGCGATGAGCGTGAAGATCATCGGGGCGCTGCTGGTGCTGGCGCTGCTGGTCACGCCGGCCGCGGCCGCGATGCGGCTCACCGCGTCGCTGCTGTGGGTGCCGGTGCTGTCGGTGATCTTCGCCGTGACGTCCATGGTGGGCGGCATCATGCTCGCGCTCGGCGGGCGGCTGCCGATCTCGCCCTACATCACCACGATCTCGTTCGCCATCTACGTGGTGTGCCGGGTGGCCGGGCGCCGCCGGACCGCGCGCCACACGCCCGCGAGGCTGCGACCCGCGGTCGGCGCCGCCGGCTGACCGCAGCCCGCGCAACCGACAGCACCCCCGGTCCATGTGCGGCCGGGGGTGCTGTCGAGCTCTGCCGGGGTGTGCCCCGGACGCGGGGCGAGCCTACGCCTGGCTGCCGGCGACCTGCACGGAATCGGCCGGCACCGCCTCGGAGGCGCGCAGCCGCTCGCCGGTCTCCGCGTTGA
>CAZIIX010000305.1:0-1433 GCA_964539345.1 uncultured Actinomycetes bacterium
CTCGACGCGGGCGATCACGGCGGCCACCTGCCGGGTGGCCAGCCCGGTGAAGTCCGCGGCGTTGCGCACGATCCCGGCGAGCTGGTCGCGGTCCAGCGGCAGCCGGTCGTCCGCGGCCAGTCGATCGAGCAGATCGTTGTGCTGCCGGCCGTTCTCGCGCATCTCCAGCGCGACCGCGACCGCGTGCTCCTTGATCGCCTCGTGCGCCTGTTCGCGGCCGACGCCGGCCCGGATCGCCGCCATGAGCACCTTGGTGGTGGCCAGGAACGGCAGGTACCGCTGCAACTCGGCCTCGATCACTGCCGGGTACGCACCGAAGTCCTGCAGGACCGTCAGGAATGTCTGCTGCAGCCCGTCGATCGCGTAGAACGCATCGGGCAGCGCGACACGGCGCACCACCGAGCAGGACACATCCCCCTCGTTCCACTGGTTGCCGGCGAGTTGCGCGACCATCGTCTCGTAGCCGCGCAGCAGCACGGCGAGGCCGCAGACCCGTTCGCAGGAACGGGCATTCATCTTGTGCGGCATCGCGGACGAGCCCACCTGCCCCTTCGCGAAGCCCTCGGTGGCCAGTTCGGCGCCCGCCATCAGCCGGATCGTGGTGGCCAGCGATGACGGAGCCGCGGCGAGCTGCACCACTGCGGAGAGCGCATCGTAATCGAGCGACCGCGGATACACCTGGCCGACGGATGCGAACACCGCTCGCGACGGCGAGAGCTCCGTCACCACAGCGGATTCCAGCTCGTCGACGGCCTCGGGCGAGCCGAGCAGGTCGAGCATGTCGGCGGCGGTGCCGACCGGTCCCTTGATCCCGCGCAGCGGGTAGCGGTCGATCAGGTCCTGCACCCGGTCGAACGCGACGAGCAGCTCGTCGGCGGCCGACGCGAAGCGTTTGCCGAGGGTGGTGGCCTGGGCGGCGACGTGGTGCGAACGGCCCGCCATGACGAGGTCGGCGTACTCCGCGGCGCGGCGCGCCAGCGCTGCCAGGATGGCCACGGTGCGGTCGCGCACCAGTGTCAGACCGGCGAGAACCTGTGCCTGCTCGACGTTCTCGGTCAGGTCGCGGCTCGTCATCCCCTGATGCACGCGCTCGTGCCCGGCCAACGCGTTGAATTCCTCGATGCGTGCCTTGACGTCGTGACGGGTGACGCGTTCCCGGGCGTTGATCGAGGCGAGGTCGACCGTGTCGACGACGGCTTCGTAATCGGCGAGCACGGTGTCCTCGACGGGCAGGCCGAGCCGCGATTGCGCGCGCAGCACGGCCAGCCAGAGGCGACGCTCGGCGATGATCTTCCCGACCGGCGAGAAGATGCGTGTCATCTCCGGACTGGCGTACCGGGCGGCGAGGACGTTCGGGACGGTCGGATCGGGCTGCGCTGAACTCACGGGGCCATTCTCCCAGGTCGCTGCGGATCGGGCGTGTCCAGGTATCG
>CAZIIX010000305.1:1533-3247 GCA_964539345.1 uncultured Actinomycetes bacterium
TCGGCGCTGGCGGTGGAGGACGCGGTCTGCGGCCCCATGCCGCCCAGCTGCGGCACGACCACTGCCACGACGGCGATGATGACTGCGGCCGCCACCGCGATGACTCCGTACGAGCGCCACCAGCTGCGCATCGCATCACCGCGGGAGACGCCCCGGCCCGCGGCCGCGGTCCGCCGCGCCTCGCGCAGCACCGATTCGGCCGTCACCGTGCTCGGCGGCTCCTCGTCCAGCGCGGCGGTGAACACCGCTCGGAGTTCCTCGGCGATGGGGTCGTCGCCGTCGGACGGGGCAGGGCCACCCGGCCTATCGTCATACATCGCTTCGCCCCACCTCCTCTCCGCGAGCAGCCAACGCCCGTCGCAGCGCAGCCAGTCCGCGCGCCGTCTGCGATTTGACGTTTCCCTCCGAACACTTCAGCGCCGCAGCGGTTTCCGCGACATCGAGCCCCTCGTAGTACCGCAGCACCAGCACCGCACGCTGGCCCGGTGGCACCGCCGCGAGCGCATGCGAGACGAGCTCGCGGTCCGCGACCGTCGACGCGATGTCGGACGGGGCAGGGGTGTCCGGCACCGCGTCGACGGCCCGCTCCCGCCGCCATGGGCGACGCGATTCGTCCACGGTGGCGCGCAGTAGGCAGGTCCGCACGTAGGAGTCCAGCGCCGCGCGATCGCGCACCCGGTGCCAGGACCCGTACAACTTCACGAAGGCGGTCTGGGTGAGGTCGTCCGCCTGATGCCAGTCGCCGCACAGCAAGTACGCCGTTCGTCGCACGGTCGCGCGCCGAGCGGTGACGTAGTCCGCGAACTGCGCATCGTCAGCCGGCCCCACTCATCCCTCCTGCCTTGTTGTTGAGACGGACGGTACAAGCACGGTGGTTGCATGGCACGATCAATTGGTGTCAGCGTATGCGGCCCTCAAGGCACGCGGGGTGGGTGGGCCCGTGCTGGCGTTCATCCTGCTGCTGGCGGTCGCCGCGGTGTGGGGTTCGAGCTATCCGCTGACGAAGGTGCTGCTCGATCAGATGTCGGCACAGCAGTTCCTGGCGGTGCGGTTCGCGCTGGTCGCCGCTGTGATGCTGGCGCTGTTCCCGCGGTCGGTGATGCGGCTGTCCCGCCGGGCGCTGCTGCAGGCCGTGCTGCTCGGTGCCGCGTACACCGCCGCGCAGATCGCGCAGACCGTCGGCCTGGCCTACACGCCGGCGACGATCTCCGGATTCATCACCGGGCTGTATGTGGTGCTGACGCCGTTGTGCGCGGCGGTGCTGTTGCGCAGCACGGTGGACGGGCGCGTCTGGGTCGGCTCGGTGATGGCAGTCGTCGGCCTGGGAGTGCTGGCCCTGCAGGGACTTTCGCTCGGTGTCGGCGAATGGTTGACGTTGGCCTCGGCGCTGTTGTTCGCGCTGCACATCCTCGGGTTGGGCAGGTGGGCCAGGGCGCAGGACGCGCTGGGGATGGCGGTCGTGCAGTTGGCGGTCGTGGCGGTGCTGTCCGGGTTGACGACGGCGCCGACCGGGTTCGCGGTGCCCGATGACCCGGCCGGCTGGCTGATCCTGGTCTATCTCGCGGTGGTCTCCGGCGGGGTGGCGATGATCGCGCAGACCTGGGCACAGTCGCAGATCTCGGCGAGCCGGGCCGCGATCGTGATGTCGACGGAGCCGGCGTGGGCGGGTCTGCTGGCGATCTCGTTCTTCGGCGAGCCGCTGACCTGGCGCGTG
>CAZIIX010000306.1:0-3238 GCA_964539345.1 uncultured Actinomycetes bacterium
CCGTACCACCGATGACGACAGCGCGCCGCCCCTGGAGATCGAATAATTCTGATGGGTGGGTCCACATCATGAGCACCTCCGTGCCATCAAGGATGCGCCTCGTGCCTGACGGGTCGGCGACCGCGACTCAGGGGAGACAGGTGTCGACCGAGATGCCCCTCCAGAGCGATACCGTACGCCTCGCGATGGCGCGCGAGCAGGCCCCGGAGCACCGCATCAAGTGCGCTCGCACGCCCGTCCGGCTCGCGCAGGACCGCGCCGTATCCCACATGCAGTACTTGACGTGTCGCACGCGACCCCAGCAGGGACGCCGCGTCGGCGTCGCGGACGTTGGCCGGTGACGGGATGGCCGATTCGTCCGCCGACACCTGGTAACTCGCCCTCGCCTCGGTGTAAGCGCGATGGCTGACGGAGTAGATCTGTCGAAGCAGCGCAGGTTCATGGTGGGCGGCAACGTCGAGCGCGACGAGGTAACTCGTCCCGGATGTCTTCAGGTGGACCATTCCGTCGGTTGCTGCGACGAGGCCTTCGTAGATGCTGTACTTGTCCGAGCCGGAGTGCATCCCGATCTTGTACGGCCCCAGGGAGCGCGCGATTGAGGCGTGGGTACGGATGCTGACGAACAGAGCTTCCGGGTCGCCGACAAATTCGACGCCCTTCTCGAATACACCCAGGTGCCGAGGCGCGAAGCTGATCCATCTCACGCCGAGCCGCTGTAGTTCGCTAGCGATGTAGAAGTGCTCGAGCGGCGTCGTGACCTCGTCGGTCTCATCGACAGCGATCTCTACCTCGAACTCGCTGCGCGCGCTGGCGGCCAGGTGCCGGTACATCGCGGCGCCGGTGGCCACGGCCGGGCCGTACTTGAGCATGGCGTGCGCCAGTTCCCCGTCGGTGATGGGGATACTTCGGTCACCGACGTCAATGTCTGTTCCGGCATAGCGGTGCCATGCGGAACTCTGATCATCCTCGAGGGCGTGCCAGGGGAGCCCCGCGAGATGCTTGTCCGTCGGGGTTTCCGGCGGAGTCCCGACGTGGTCGCCGACATCGATGGTGAACATGCTGAATCCGGCCGCCAGGCAGCGATCGATATCGTCGGTCGACTTCAGATGGTCGGCGTCCGCACCCACCGACCCGTACCAGCCGGCTTCGACACATCCGAACGTGGCGTCGTCCAACACCTGCTGCGGGCTCCGCCCGAGCCGGTCCATTTCGCGGATGGACTGCTGCGCGAAGACCGGGCGGACGCCACGTCCGAACGATTGGAACGCCTTCACATGGCCGGCGGTTGCCAGGCCAAGCCGGTCCCCGGTGCCAGCGGACGTGCGCAGGCCAATCGGCTTGGGCAGCAGGGACTGGCGAATCGCCCGGCAGCCGGCGGCGTTGCGCGCCGACAGGGGACCGGTCAGCCGAAGAGTCCGGCCGATTGACGTGCTGGTGCCGTCGAAGTGGTCCAACGCTGCCGGATCGTCGCTGGTGACCACCAACTTCCGTTGCCCGGCAACGATCTCGACAGCAAGATCTGTGGTCGCTGCGCTCATCGACCGCTCAACAGTGACGCCGAGTCGCTGTCCAGGAACAACTGGGCGTGCGCTTGACGCCGAAGGATCGAGGCCGGGCATTGCGGATCCACCGCCCCCTCCAGCGCCGCCTTCACGGCCACTGCCTTGCGCCGCTCCGGCACACCAACGAGCACGGTGCGTGATCGGAGCAGTGCCGGAATCGTGAGACTGATGGCGTGCGTGGGGGTGTCGTCCAGCGAGGCGAAGTGGCCCTCACCGACCTGTTGCTTTCGCGAGACCTCGTCCATCGTGACGACACGGACGAGTTCATCGGTGTCGAAGTCGGCGGGCGGGTCGTTGAACGCCAGGTGGCCGTTCTCGCCCACGCCCATCACGGTGATCGCGGGATCCAGGTCGCGCAGCAGCCGGCCGTAACGGGCTACCTCCTCCGCCGCCGGAACATGGTCGCCTTTGACCCCCTCGAAACCTCGTGGCGACACGCGGTCGACGAGCCGCTCGCGCATCCAGCGACGAAAGCTCGCCGGGTGGTCTGCGTTCATGCCGAGGTACTCGTCCATGTGCAGGATCGTGATGCGTGCCCATTCGATGTCGTCGCGTCGAACTGCCGCTTGAACGAAGCTCAGCTGCGAGTTTCCGGTGGCGAGGACCACCGCGATACTCTCCCGCTGCGTCAATTCGCGCTGTACCGCGTGCGCGAACTCCGCAGCGACAGCTGCCCCAAGCTGCTCATTCGATGGGTGGATGGATACGCTCAGCTCGTCGTATCGTCGGGTTTCCATACGGGCTTGACCTCTCACTATCGCTCGGACTCGGTGCACCGAGCTACTGCCAGACGCCGCCAAGTGCGACGGCCTGTGGCTCTAAGGATTCGTTCAGCACGACAAGGTCGGCGTGGTAGCCGGCCGCAATCCGTCCGACGTCATCCAACCGGGCCGCCGCGGCGGGAATGGACGTCATCATGGCGATCGCGTCGATCGGGTCAACGCCCACCTGGTCCACCACTACGGGCAACATCTGCGGCACCAGGGTGGCGCTTCCCGCGAATGAGGTGCGGTCCATCGTCATGCCAACGCCGTCTTCGACGATGAACTCCTTGTGCCCCAACCGGTAATGCCGCCCATCGGGAAGTCCGGCGCCCGGAGTCGAGTCCGACACGATGCAGACTCGGCCAGACAGACACCGCACGACCAGCCGCATGAGCGTGACGGGAAGATGCTTGCCGTCGGCAATCATCTCCACTGTCAGGTCGTCCGACGCCAGGGTCGCTTCAAGCATGCCGGGCCGACGCCACGGGCCCTCCCGGACGGTAGTCGACTGTCCACTGACCACGTGGATGACATGACTCAGGCCCGCTCTCTGACAGGCTTCCAGATCGGTGTCGCGCCCGTCGGAGTGTCCCGCGGCCGCCACAATGCCGAGGCGGACAAGTCGGGTCGTGAGCTCCACCGCCCCGGGCAGCTCGGGCGCAAAGCTGATCATGCGCAGGACATCGGCACGCTCAAGGATTCGCTCCACCGAGCCGTCGTCCGGGCTGCGCAGGGCATCCGGCGGTTGGGCGCCGCGTTGCGCGTGCGCGAAGTAGGGACCCTCCAGGTGGAGACCCGGTGTGCGGGGCAAGGCCGCATGCGGGGGAAGACCGCTGAAGACGTCGATCGCGGCCAGCATCTGCTCCAACGGGGCCGACGACAGCGTTGGCAGAATCGTCGTCACCCCGGCCC
>CAZIIX010000307.1:0-3236 GCA_964539345.1 uncultured Actinomycetes bacterium
GCGCGCTTCGTTCGGGACGAAGAGGCCGTGGGTTCAAATCCCGCCACCCCGACCAGACGACACGCGCTCTACCAGCGAAGACGCCCTCTCGATGCCGGCCGGCTCCGCGGCCGAGCCCCACGCGAGCAGGCACGGCGTCGCCGCTGACCGATGATGGTTCACCGCCGTAGAATCGGCCTATGGCTCTGACCGTGTCAGAAGTGCTCGACGCCGCGAAGGCGCTTCCTCGCGCCGAGCGGGCCGAGGTTGCGCGGGAACTTCTCGCCACGCTCGGCTCCGGAGATGCTTCGGACGAAGCCCGGCTCGCAACGCTCCGTGCTGCAGTCGATGCGGGGACGGCCAGCCTCGACGCCGGTCAGGGCATCCACGTCCCGGTCGATGGCCTGCGCGACTATCTGCGCGAGCGCGGACGGTTGGCGACCGAGCGGGCCGAAGCCAAGACCGCGTGACATTCGAGCTGTTCCTCGCCCCGGAAGCCGAGGCAGACATTGACGACATCCTCGAAACGTCTGTTTCGCAGTTCGGCGCGGCGATCGGGGACGGATACGAAGCACTGATCGAGGCCGCGATTCGAAGCATCGCGGACGATCCGAACCGCGCTGGATCACATGACCGCCCGGACCTCGGGCGGGGAATCCGCACCATGCACCTGTCGTCGAGCCGCGATAACGTCAGCCGGAATGTGCGGAGGATCGCCAAACCGCGTCACTTCGTGAATCTACCGCCAGGTGGATAACGGCGTCCAGGTTATTCGCCTGCTGCATGACGCGATGGACCTGCCCGAACACCACATCGACTGACGCACGGAGCCGCACCACAACCGCTGCCCGAAACGTGCTCTATCGTCGAAGCGTGCGGATCCTCGATCTCGGCCCGTTGCGGGTCGAATCCGCTGGGCTGCCCGGACCGGTGCCCGGGCGGCGGCTGGAGGCACTGCTGGCCGCACTGCTGCTGCGCCCCGGCGAGTTCGCCACCGCCGACTACCTCATCGACGCCGTGTGGGGAGAGGAGGTGCCGGTCCACGGCTCGGCGGCGCTGGACACCCTGGTGTGGCGTCTACGTCGGCTGCTGGAGCCGGAGCGCGCGGCCGGGGTGCGCTCCACCGTGCTCGCTCATGCCGAGGGCCAGGGGTACCGGTTGGACCTCGCTGAGTCGGACGTGGACTCGTGGGCGTTCCGCGCGTTCGCCGACCGGCTCGCCCGCGGCGAGGTCCCATCCGCCGACCTGCTCGACGGCACGGCGCAGATGCTCCGGCTGTGGCGCGGCCTGCCGTATGACGGAGCCGGCGAGGGCGACCGGCTCGACGCGGCGCGCGCCACCCTTACCGAGCTCCGGCTGGCCGTTCGGATCGCCCGCATCGATGCGCTGCTGGGCCACGCCCAGCCGGAGCGGGCAGCGACGGAGGTGATCGGCATGCTGGCCGACGACCCGTTCGCCGAACCGCTCTGGGCCCGCCGCATCCTCGCCCTGCGCCGCGCCGGTCGGGACGCGGCCGCCGAGGCCGCGTACGCCGAGTGCGCCCGCATGCTGGACGCCGAGCTGGGGATTCGGCCCGGGGCCGAGATTCGCGCCGCGCGCCGGGCCCGCCCCGCATCACCCCGCGATCGAGTCCCGGTCAGCGACGGTGAGTTCCGCGTCCCGCACCGCCGGTCGACCCTGATCGGCCGGGCCGGAGAGCTCGCCGAGATCACCGATCGCATGCGCCACCATCGGCAGGTCAGCCTCGTCGGGCCGGTGGGCTGCGGTAAGACGCGGCTGGCGATCGCCGCCGCCGGCGAGCTGCGCCGTGCCCATCCCGATGGCGTCTTCTTCGCGGACCTGTCCGACGTGGCCGACGGGGCCGTCACTGCCGACCGGGTCCAGCAGTCACTGGGACTGCCCGACGAACCGTCCCTGCCTCCGTCCCGCTCGCTGCGCGAGTTCCTCGCACCGCGCACTGCGCTGCTGGTCCTGGACAACTGCGAGCAGATCTCCGACTCGGTCGCGCTGCTGGTCGACACGATCCTGGCGGACTGTCCGCGCACCCGAGTCCTGGTGACCAGCCGGCAGCCACTCGGGCTGGAGCAGGAGGTCGTCCACCGGCTGCGGCCCCTGACGCTGCCGTCCGGCGACGAGGTTGACGACCTCGCGGGGAGCCCGGCGGCGGTGCTGTTCGGCACGCGACTCGGCGACCGCACCGGTTTCACCGCCTTCGATGCGCAGCAGCGCCATGCCATCGCCCGGATCTGCGGACTCACCGGGGGCCTGCCGCTGAGTCTGGAGCTGGCTGCGGCGCTCGCCCCGGTGCTGCAATTGCACGAGATCGCCGATCATCTGGCGGCCCATCCGATGGGACTGCACACGATCGGTCGCCCGGCCGGCGAGGCACGCGGCGAGGCCGGGCTCCGCGAGGCCATCGAATGGAGCTACAGCCTGCTCACGATCGACGAACGCGCGGCGCACCGGCGGCTGGCCGTGCTACCCGTCGAGTTCACCCTGGACGCGGCCGTCGCCGTGGGCACCGGGCCGGATCTGCGCGCCGAACAGGTGCCGCAGGCCATCGCCGGGCTGGTGTATCGGTCGCTGCTCGAGGGGCTGGGCCCGCAGCGGCCCGGCGGTCCGTCGCGGTTCCGCCAACTGGTGCCGATGCGCGCCCATGCCTCCGAGTGGCTCGGCGCCAGTGGCGAGGCGCCCGCGACCGCAGGTCGGCGCAACCGTTGGGCCCGCGACCTGGTGTTGCGCGGGGTGCGGCACGGTCAGACCGGCCAGGCCGCGTTCTACCAGCGGATCGCCGATCGCCACCGCGCCGTCACCGACGGTCTCCTCGCCGCGATCGCCGCCGGCCCGTCCGATGGCGATGTGTTCGCCGTCGCGCGACTGCTGCCGTACTGGGTCGATCGGATGGTGGCGGCGGATCCGCTGCGTGTCGCGGCCGCGCTCCCCCTGGCGATGACGGGGTCCAACGGCGGACTCGCCCGAGCGGTGGCGGTGCTGGTGCGGGGAGGTGTGCTGGCCGCACACCGGCGCGCCGCGGAGGCACACGCGGACCTGGCACACGCCACAGCGGGAATCGAGCGCCTGATCCCGGACGCCGCGCGCATCGGTCGGTCGACCCCGGTCCCCGCCGACGACGGCACCGCGGGCCGGGCCGGCGCTTCCGGCCAGCGCGACACCGGCTCCACCGCCGACACAGCCGCCGTCGCGGAGCCCGATCGCGAGACCTGGCTGCGGGTCGCCGATCTGCTGCTGGTCACGAC
>CAZIIX010000308.1:0-3228 GCA_964539345.1 uncultured Actinomycetes bacterium
ACCTCGCGCTCGGAGAACGTGCCGACGTGGTGGAAGACGGCCCCGCGCACGTCCCGGCCGACGCCCATCGAGGTGCGCGCCGCCAGGTAGACGGCGACGATGGTGCACCCGATCTGCAGCAGCGTGACCCCGAGCATCACGCCGCCCATCCCCATGATGTAGCCGGTGTTGCCCTTGGCGACGCCGTTATCGATGATGTCGGCGTTCAGGCTCGGCAGGTACAGCGCGGCGATCGTGCCGACGAGTTGCAGGCCGACGATGGCCAGCAGCGGCCAGGCGTACGGCCGGAGGAATCGGCGCAGCAGACGAGCGAGCATGACGGTGGTCCTTACCTGTGCGAGGTGTCCGGGGCGGCCGCGTCCGCGGCTGCCGATCGGGTGGTTGCCGGGTCGTGGGCGATGCCGTGCAACAGCGCGTCGACGATCTCGTCCGCGGTCAGCGGCTCGTCGTTGTTGATCATCCGGTTGGTGCCGGAGAACGTCATCAGCCACAGCAGCCGCGCCGCCCGGTCGGCGGGCAGCCGCAGCGCGGCGGTGTCCGGGGCCAGCAGATCTGCCACGGCAGCGAGCACCTCGGCGTGCCTCGGGTTGCGATGTCCCCGGGTATGACGGTGGTCGTGGCGACGGCCCATGCCGGTCGGCCGCGCACCGTCCGCCGGGTCGGCAGGCCGGCGCTTGTGCAGCGCGATCATCAGGTCGGTGACCGCGATCAACCGCTCCTGCAGCACCTCGATGCACGCGCGGACCCGGTCGGTGAGCGGCAGCGCGACGTCGATGGCACCGATCCGGGCGATCGTGTCGGTGAGATCGAACGCGTGGTCGATCACCGCGTCGATCAGGTCGTCCTTGGTGTCGAAGACGCGGAAGATGGTTCCCTCGGCGATACCGGCGCTCTCGGCGATCTGCCGGGTCGTCACGTCGAAGCCGTGCGCCCGGACGAGGGGGAGCGCCGCCCGGATGGTCGCCGCGCGCCGCTCGTCCGGGGGAAGCGCGGCGGCACGCCCGGTCCGTCCGGGGGCGCCGGGGCGGGTGGTGTCGGGCCCGGACGTGGTGTCGCGGGCGGAGGAGTTCGACGTCATGGCGACTGCCACTGTAACTGAGTGAGTGCTCACTCACAAGCGTGGTGCGGCCACGGCTGGCGATCATGGCCCCGGTGGGCGCACGATCGGCGTGCGGGCCGTCACATCGTGCCGGAACGCGTCGGATGCCCGGTGGTGGTGCGTTAGCCTGGTCCGCTGAGGGCCGACCGGAGCCACCGGCCGGTCGTGGTGTCGTTCGGAACTGATGAAGAGGTCGTATGCCGGATTTGCTGATCGACGGGCAGTGGCTCGCGGCGCGGGAGGGCGGACGGCGCACCATCAGCTGTCCGGCCGACGGGTCGGTCGTGGGCACGGTGGACGAGGCGACCGAGGCCGATGCGTCGGCAGCGATCGAGGCGGCGCGGCGGGCCTTCGACTCCGGGCCCTGGCGGTCGGTCCCCAGCACCGACCGGGCGGCGCTGCTGACCGCGCTGGCCGACCGGCTGGTGGCGGAGAAGGACGCGGTGGCCCGCCTGGAGGCGCTGGACACCGGCAAGCGGATGGTCGAAGCGCGGCTGGACATGGACGACATCATCGGCGTGTTCCGGCATTTCGCGTCGCTGGCCACATCGGACGGCGGGCGTGTGGTCGACACCGGGCAGACCGGGATCGCCAGCCGCATCGTGCACGAGCCGGTCGGCGTGTGCTCGCTGATCACCCCGTGGAACTACCCGTTGCTGCAGACCTCGTGGAAGGTCGCACCGGCGTTGGCCGCGGGGAACACGTTCGTGCTCAAGCCCAGTGAGCTCACGCCGCACACCGCGATCTGGCTGTGCCGTGCGCTGGACGACCTCGGCCTCCCGAACGGGGTCGCGAACCTGGTGCTCGGCCCGGGCGCCGGCGTGGGTGAGGCGATGACGACCGACCCGCGGGTGGACCTCGTCTCGTTCACCGGCGGGCTGCTCACCGGCCGGCGCATCATGGCGGCCGCGTCATCGACCGTCAAGCGGATCGCCCTCGAACTCGGCGGCAAGAACCCCAACGTGGTGTTCGCCGACGCCGACCTGCCGGCCGCCATCGACAACGCGCTGACCGCCGTGTTCCTCGACTCCGGACAGGTCTGCTCCGCAGGCACCCGGCTGATCGTGGAGGAGCAGGTGCACGACCGGGTGGTGACGGAGCTGGTGCGGCGCGCACGGCAGATCCGGCTGGGCGGGCCGTTCGACGAGCGCGCCGAGACCGGGCCGCTGATCAGCGCCGCACACCGCGAGAAGGTGCAGGCCTACGTCGACGATGCCGTGGCCGAGGGGGCCCGCCTGCTGGTCGGCGGCGGGCCACCGGACGATCCCGCCCTGGCCGACGGACACTACTTCCTGCCCACCATCCTGGACGGCTGCCGGTCGTCCATGGACTGCGTGCAGAACGAATCGTTCGGACCGGTGCTCACCGTCGAGACGTTCCGCGGGGACAGCGCACGGCAGGCCGAGGACGCGGCCGTCGCACTGGCCAACGACACCATCTACGGCCTGGCGGGCGCGGTCTGGACCGAGAACGCGGGACGTGCCGAACGGGTCGCGTCGCGGCTGCGGCACGGCACGATCTGGATCAACGACTACCACCCCTATGTGCCGCAGGCCGAATGGGGCGGCTTCAAACAGTCCGGCATCGGACGGGAACTGGGCATCGATGGCCTTGCCGAATACCGGGAGACCAAACACATCTGGCACAACACCGCACCCGCGAAGGCCGGATGGTTCGACGACCCGAGAAACGACCGAGACTGAGGACGTGAGATGACCGACACCGTATGGGATTTCGTGATCGTCGGAGGAGGATCGGCGGGCAGCGCGCTGGCCAACCGGCTCAGCGCCGACGGCACCACCCGGGTCCTGGTGCTGGAGGCCGGGCGCAGCGACTTCCTGTTCGACCCGTTCATCCACATGCCCGCCGCGCTGCCGTACCCGATCGGCAATGCACTCTATGACTGGAAGTACGAGTCCGAACCCGAGCCGCACATGGGCGGGCGGCGCGTGTACCACGCCCGTGGGAAGGTGCTCGGCGGGTCCAGCTCGATCAACGGCATGATCTTCCAGCGGGGCAATCCGCTGGACATCCAGCGGTGGGCCGACCACCCGGGGATGCAGGACTGGGACTACGCGCACTGCCTGCCGTACTTCAAGCGGATGGAGACCTGCCTGGCCGGCGCCGAC
>CAZIIX010000309.1:0-3182 GCA_964539345.1 uncultured Actinomycetes bacterium
CGGCTACGGTCGGCTGAAGGTCCACCCCGATCAGCGGGAGAACGAGAAGCGACGGTTGGCCGCTCGCAATCCAGCATAGGGCCGATCAGGCGCAACTCATGTGTTGCGGGCAGCATCGCCCCGCTGCGTCAGCGGTTCGAGTCAGCGGGCTCCCATCCCGATCGCGGACTCGAATTCTGCGATGGCTGCTGCATTGTAGGTATCCGCATCGAACCGCGCGGACGGAACCTCACCGCGCAAGAAGGCGCGCATGCCGTCCGCCAAGGCTTCCACGCTGCGCTCGACGACGATGCCGTTCCCCGGCGGCAGCGCATCAATCACCGACGCAAACGATGTGGTGACGATCGGCAGCCCCAGCACCATCGCCTCCAGGATGACCATCGGTTGGCCCTCGTAGTCGCTGGAGAGCACGAAACAGTCCGTGCGCGCCATCAGCGCATACGGATTCGGCTGCTGCCCGGTGAACAGTACCGACGCCTGCAGACCCAAGTCCGCGACCAGGCGACGCAGGTCTGGCTGCAGCGGGCCCGAACCAATGATCACCAGCGACGTGTCCGAATCCTCGCGATGGACCAGATCGAATGCGCGGACCAGCCTCTCATGGTTCTTCTCGGGCGAGAATCGGCCCACAGTGACGAACACTCGCGTGCCGGACCTTCGCCACAGCGTGGTTTCCAGCGCGACGTTCTGCGCCGCCGGGCCCCCTGCACGGCCCTCGGCCGAGGTTAGAATGTGACGGTGGTCGATGGTGTTGCGCGCCGACGTGAATCGCGCGGCATCGGCGTAGCGAGCCAGGTTTCGGCGATTGATCTCGTTCAGTGAGGGGGAGACGGAGACCAGGTGATCGGCACGTCGGTACAGATCGAACATCCCGTAGAGGTTGGCCCGATGCGGGATCGCGCCGTTCACCTCACGGTCCGCGTCGGACTTCAGGTCATTGTGCAGCCATACCGAGAATGACTGTGCTCTGCCCTGCAGGAGGATCTTGGTCCAGAACGGTCCGTACCCACTGAAGTCGATGATGTGGTCGAACTGAGCGGTGCCGAAACAGCGGACCCATTCGTCCCGCAGCGCCCGCTCGCGACGTTCGGCCGACGCCGCGTGGGATTTCGCCGCGCCCCAGCCCTCGCCCTCCTTGACGGACCGAATATCGAGGGGGAGTGCCAGCATGGGGCCTGATCGTGGGAATAGTCGCACGCGCGGGTTGATCTGCTTGATCAGCCGAGCCTTGTCGCTGCGAGTCGAGTGGGGGAAGAATGCGGAGACGTCGAACCGATCGTGATCGATGTTATTGAGTAGGTTCAGTGCGGATGTCGTGATGCCGTTCGGGATCATGCCGCCGAGGTAGATCAGCAGCCTCGTCCGCCCGTCCGGGGCGGCGGGCCGTACGTCGTAGCCGTCAGCCTTGCCGCGGAAGACGATGTCGATCACTCGCTTCGTCGCGTGGCCGTCCTCCCGTGCACAGTAGAGCTTCCGCGCTGCGGCGTACGAGTCGGCGTGCGTCACCAGCGGATCAGGGGTGGCCCCCGATCCGATAGCTCTGACGAACTCGGCAAGCTGGTCAAGGGTTTCGACGATTGGTCCCGGCCATTGCTCAGGAGGGACATTCAGTCCGCGCTTGCTGCGATAGTCCTCCAGATCGGGACAGTAGAAGAGGATAGGACGATCGGTGGCGAGGAAGTCGACGAAGATGGAGGAATAGTCGGTGATGAGAGCGTCGGTGACCGCGAGGACCTCGTTGGTGGGTACGTCGTTGGGCACCAGTAGCATGCGCAGCGCGGCATCATCGGTGACGGAGTCCGAGACCTGCTGATGAACTTTCAGGAGGACCTGGTACGGAGTCGAGGCCAGTCGGTGCCGCAATTGCGCGACATCCGCCCGGAGACGGTCGAGATCGTCGTCCGGGGAGTAGAAATCGCCGCGCCAGGTGGGGGCGTAGAGCAGGATCCGCCGGCTGGGGTCGACGGCGACACCCGAGGCTCGTAGGCGCTGGCGGATCGCATTCTTCTCGTGCGGGGAGGCAAATTGCCGGTCGATGCGTGGCGTCCCCTCGGAGATCAATCTGCCGGTGAACAGATTGCGGCCCCGATAGGCATCGAGATACATGGCCTCGGTCGCCGCATTAGGGGCCAAGAGGAAGTCGCTAGACACAATGTTGCGGACGACGTTGCGCGTCGCAAGCGCGCCGTCAGGAACGTCGTATCCCATGGCCTTCAGCGGGGTGCCGTGCCAGGTGTTGAGGTAGATCTGCCCGGGGCGGCGGGCGAATCGATAGGGAAAGGTCGCATTGTTGACGAGGTAACCGGAGGTGGCGAGAGCGCGGTCGTATCGCTCCGATCCGGGCCGGACGACGCTGACCCGTGGATCGCCGGCGAATTCCGAGCGGAGCGCGCGATGAGTGCCGTTGCCGCTGTCCCTGAGCACCCACACATGCCGTAGGTGTTGCATATCAGGCGCTGCCATGAGGCCGCGAAAAATCGCTTCGGGGTTGCACAGCGCGCCATTCCCGGCGAAGGATTCGTACACAACGCGGTCGGTCTGCACCGGAAGCCGGCGGTAGAGCGCAATGCGACTGCTCCGCGCCGCTGTCTCGCCCTTGCGTCGCCAGGACCGAAGATTGTTCAACACGGCCACTGCGAAGATATTCTCCTTCAGTTCCGACGGTCGCTTCCAGCGACCGCGCCCGGCTGCGACAATGCATGGCGCCCTGCCCGCAAGTCTATCGAACACCAGAATGCCGGGTCGGGCCGTTGACTGCTGTGGTGGGCGAATCGAGATCCTGCGAAGGCGCAGGTCATGTCGCGGGTGAAAGCCATGATCGTCGGGGTAGCATCTTGGCGCATGGGGCTGC
This sequence comes from uncultured Actinomycetes bacterium, assembly GCA_964539345.1. Taxonomy (GTDB): domain Bacteria; phylum Actinomycetota; class Actinomycetes; order Mycobacteriales; family Nakamurellaceae; genus Nakamurella. Next base: position 2,852 of record CAZIIX010000309.1, read on the forward strand.
AGGTGGTCGCGGAGCGCGTCCGTCAGGTTCGACTCGGCCAGGCTCGTTCTGCCATCGCGTGGATGTCGCGTCATGCCCGCCGGTTCGATCGGCGGCCACGCAATTCGGATGACGTCTCCGGCCTTGTCGAACGCATGTCCACGGGCGAAATTGTCGGCTGGGTACACGCTCCCGCCGACCGGTTCCCGGTCCGGGTCGCGCTGTTCCTCAATGAACTCGAGGTCGCCGCCACGTGGGCCGACGATCCGAGCAGGCACAATGCCACCGGTGCGATTCGTCATTTCCGATTCGCCGTCACCGACCTGTGGGACTTCTGCCGGAAGACCGATCG
>CAZIIX010000310.1:0-3179 GCA_964539345.1 uncultured Actinomycetes bacterium
AACCGTAGACCTTCTCCTTACCATGGAGACGCTCTGCCGACTGAGCTAAAGGGGCGCTCGCCCGGGCGCGCGGCATGCTGGTCCGCCGCACATCCGAACCTGGGCAACTGTACATCATTCGCGGCCGTTCCGTGAAAACAGCAGATGGGCCGGGGACGCGGATCACGCGCGGATGCGCAGTGGCGCGGACTGCTCGCCGGCCTGGATCTCGCTGGTGACCGCGCGGGAGGCCAGCCACGTCTCGAAGCGGTCGATGGGCAACGGGCGGGACAGCAGGAACCCCTGCATGGCGTCACACCGCATGGACCGCAGCGCGTCCCGGCCGGCCTCCTCCTCGACGCCCTCGGCGATCACCCGCAGCCCCAGCGAGTGCCCCAGATCGATGATGGCGCGGACGATCGCCAGGTCGCCGAGGTCGGTGACCATGCCCTGCACGAACGACTTGTCGATCTTGATCTCGTCGATCGGCAGCCGGCGCAGGTAGGCCAATGACGAGTATCCGGTGCCGAAGTCGTCCACCGAGAGCTGGATGCCGATGGAGTGCAGCTCGCGCAGCACCGGCAGCGACCTCTCCGGCTGATCCATGACGGAGGATTCGGTGATCTCCAGGGTGAGCAGCTCCGCGGGCGCCTGGTGCCGTTCCAGCGCGTCCGTGACGACCTTGGTGAAGTTCGGGGCGAGCAGGTTCCGCACCGACAGGTTCACCGCGATCTCGATGCGCCGGCCCCGCGAGTTCCACTCCACGATCTGGGCGAGCGCCTGGTCGAGCACGTGCATGAACAGCACGTCGATGGAGGCGGTGTTCTCGATCGCGTCGATGAGCTCGGCCGGCGAGACGAACCCGTATTCCGGGTGCATCCAGCGGACCAGCGCCTCCACGCCGATGAGCTCGCGGTCGACCAACGTGAGTTTCGGCTGGTAGTGCAGTGTGACGCGGCCACTGTCGACCGCGCGGCGGAACTGCGTCACCAATTGGAACCGGCGCTGGTACTTCTCCCCCATCGCCGCCCGGTAGATGGCCAGGTGCTCGCCGCCGGTCTGCGCCGCCATGAGCGCCAGCTCGGCGCGCTGCAGCAGCGCGGACTCGCCGATGTCGTCCGGATCGGTGCTGGCCACCAGCGCCAGGCCCGCGCTGGCGTCGGCCTCGATCTCGATGCCCTCGGTGCTGAGCAGCTGCCGCGCGGCGGTGAGGATCCGCCCGGCGTGTGACAGCGCGGGCTCCTCGGACTTCTCGGCCATCAGCACCGCGAACCGGTCGGTCTCGATCCGCCCGACGGTGCAGCCCTCCCCCGCGGCCTCGACGATGCGGTCACCGGCGACGCGGAGCAACTGCTCGCCCTTGTCGTGGCCGAGCGCGCTGTTGACGTTGCCGAGCATGTTGAGCTCCAGCAGCAGGATGCCGCCGAAGTGGCCCGCCTTCTCCGCCTCCTCCGCCGCAATGCGCAGCCCCGCACGGTTGCGCAGTCCGGTGACGGCGTCATGGTGGGCCTCGTGCTGCAGGCGCTGCAGCAGCCGGTGGTTGTCCAGCGCGGTGGCCAGGTGCCCGCCGAGCGCCTGCAGCAGCTGCATGTCGTCGTCGGAGAACTTCGCCCAGCGCGTCCGCTTGTCCCGCACCTCCAGGTAGCCGCGGTACCGGTCGCCGGCCCGCAGCGGGACCACCATGACGTCGAACGCGTCCCGCTGCATCAGCGCGGTCTCGATCTCCGGCTCGGTCTGGCTGGTCTGGGACGCGTGCGCGGATCCGTGCTCGGCCGCCGCGATGAGCAACGGATCGGATTCGCTGAGTTCCGGGACCCTGACCGCTCCGTCCAGCCCGGCGGCGATCGTCCAGGGCCCGGACGGCCGGTCGGTGAGGTGCAGCACGGCCACCCGCGCCGACAGCTGGTCGCAGACCTGCTCGAGCAGCGCGTGCCATTCGGCGACGCGTCCGGCGGAGTTGGTCACCGCCCGCCCGAAGGCATACATGCCCTCCAGGTCGGTGTGCTGGCGCAGGAACACCGAGTAGCTGCGGTAGAGCAGTGCCAGCAGCACCAGCAGCGCCAGGCACAGCACCGGCCCGCCCATCGGCGCGTTCCACACCGTGAAGCCGGTGAGGGCGAAGCCGACGATGATGGCGGCGGTGAGCACCGAGCGCGCCACCACCCGCAGCACCGGCTCGCCGGGGCCGACCAGCCGGTAGGCGACCCCGACGGCGACGGCCGAGATCAGTGCACCGATCAGCACACCGCCCGCGGCGGGCAGGAAGCGCTGCCCGGCGGCGACCATATCGCCCGGTGGGGTGACGACGCCGGCGATCGTCACCGTCATCACGGCCGCGCCGCTCTCCACCGCGATGAGCGAGAGGTTCATCAGCGCGTTTCGCCAGGCGTCGCGGCGGATCAGGTAGACGACCAGGCCGCCGGCCAGGTAGGACACCCCCACCAGCCAGGTCGGCAGCAGGAGCACGGCCAGGACGAGCGGCAACTCCGACAGGCTCACCAGCAGGGTGGCGCGATGCACCTCGACCCGCAGCGGGAGCAGCTCGGCCAGCACGAACAGGGCGATGAGCAGCGCCGCGACGTACGGGGGCGGGTCATCGATCGGCGCGCGCAGCGGATCGATGAGCGAGGGCACCCAGGTGAGCACCGCCAGCACCAGCACGATCGCGCCCACCGTCGGGAACACCGTGCGATTGCTCAGCCGGTGGCCCGAGTCCTCGGTGGACGCGTGCGTGCTCACAGCATCTGCCCCATGACGAGAACGCAGATACCAGGCAACAGATTGAAAACCTGCACATACGGAGCGTAACCTGCCGGGACCTCGCGAGCCACTCTCTGCGACGATTTTTTTGCCCGCATTGCGCGGTTTAACGGCGACTGTCGCCCGGAAAACGCGGGAATACCCCTGGCCGCGGCGGCCGTGGCGTTCTCCGACGGCTGGGCATCATTACGGACTGCAGTGATCATGGACGGCGCTGCCTCGGTGTCCGCCCTATTGGTGGCGTGACTGGTGTGGCCCACGGGACGCATGTGACGCGGGACGCCCGAGACGATCGGGACCTCCGGGACGCCCGGGACCTCCGGGAGGGATGTGGCCGATGGTGCGGGTGTGGCGGCCCCGTGTGCCCGCTGTCCCCGCCCGATCAGCATCAAGACCTCTTCACCATGCACCCCCCGAGCGGTCCCATAGTAACGGAACTC
>CAZIIX010000311.1:0-3179 GCA_964539345.1 uncultured Actinomycetes bacterium
CGGTCGTGGCGGTCGCTGCCCGGCCCGGAGCGCAGCCCGGCCATGATGGGGTGATGACCACACCGCCCGCGTCCGGCCGCCCGACACCGCGCATCGTCGCCGCGCCGGACAAGTTCCGCGGCACCGCCACCGCGCCGCAGATCGCCCGCGCCGTCGCCGACGCGGCGCACCTGCACGGCATCGCCTGCACCGAGATGCCCCTCGCGGACGGCGGGGAGGGGACGCTCGACGTGTTCGGCGGCGCCAACCGCTCCACCACGGTGACCGGGCCACTCGGCGAGCCGGTCTGCGCCGGGTGGCGGCTGGACGGCGACCGCGCGGTGATCGAGATGGCCGCGGCCGCAGGACTGCTGCTGGCCGGCGGCGCGGAGCACAACGATCCGCTCGCCGCCACCACCCGCGGCGTCGGAGAGCTGATCGCCGCCGCCATCGTCGCCGGGGCGCGCCACGTCCTGGTCGGTGTCGGCGGATCGGCCACGACCGACGGCGGGGCCGGCGCGCTGGAGGTCCTCGCCCCGCCCGCCCGGCCGGCCGCGGCGCCGCCCGGTGTGCACCTGCAGGTCTGCGCGGACGTGCGCACCCGCTTCCTGGACGCCGCCCGCGTGTTCGGGCCGCAGAAGGGCGCCGATCCGGCACAGGTGGCGGCACTGAGCGAGCGGCTGGTCCGCCAGCGCGACGACTACCGGGATCGGTTCGGCGTCGACGTCCAGCGACTGGACGGCTCGGGCGCTGCCGGCGGACTGGCCGGCGGACTCGCCGCGATCGGCGCGGACATCGTCGACGGCTTCGGCACCCTCGCCGCCGCGGCCGGACTGGACACCGCACTGCGCGGCGCGGACCTGGTGGTCACCGGCGAGGGGAGGTTCGACGCCACCTCGTTGCGCGGCAAGGTGGTCGGCGGCGTCATCGACGGCGCGCGGGTCCGGTCCGTGCCGGTGCTGGTGGTGTGCGGGTCGGCCGACCCGGACGTGCCGCCGCCGGCCGGAACCACCGTCATACCGCTGGTGGAGGCCTACGGTCGGCAGCGGGCGATGGACGAGGTGACCGCGTGCGTCACCGATGCCGTCAGCCGGGAGCTGCGCCGGCGTCACATTGTGGCTCCGGGCGGGGAGGGGCAAGATCGGGGGCATGTCGAATGATGCTCCAGCCACCCCTTTCCACGACCTCGATTCCTATGTCGCCCTGCGCCGCCTCGGCGCGATCGCGCTGTCCCCGCACGGCACGCGGCTGGTCGCGACCGCGAGCGAACTGAACGCCGACAAGACGAAATATGTCTCCGCGCTGTGGGAGATCGACCTGGCCGGAACCGCCCCCGCCCGCCGGCTGACCCGTTCGGCGCCGGGGGAGTCCAGCCCCGTGATCCTGCCCAGCGACGAGGTGCTGTTCGTCTCCCGGCGCACCGACCCGGAGGCCAGCACACCGCCGGACGACGCGAAGGCGGCGCTCTGGCTGCTGCCCGCCGCGGGCGGTGAGGCGCGCCGGATCGCCGGCCGGGACGGCGGGATCAACGCAGCGTTCGTCGCCCGCGACTCCGGCGACATCGTCGTCACCGCCACCGTTTTCGAACGGACCGGCACGCGCAAGGAGGACTCGGACAAGCGGAAGAAGCGCAAGGACGGGAAGGTCTCGGCGATGCTGCACGAGGGGTACCCGGTGCGGTTCTGGGACCATGACCTCGGGCCCGAGCAGCCGCGACTGTTCACCACCCGGTGGGTGACCGGCCGCGCCGGCGGCGACGATGACGACACCGCGACCGACGGCTCCACTGCCGCTGACGGCTCCACTGCCGCTGACGGCTCCGCTGCGGCGGACCGGCCGGCCGCCGAGGGCGCCGAGCAGCACCTGGAACTCACCGATCGCACCCCGGACGCCGGCCGCGGCCTCGCCGAAGCCGACATCGTGATCAGCGCCGACGGAACGTTCGCCGTCGCCACCTGGCAGCGCGTCGACGGGCACACCGAGCTGGCCTCCGGCCTGGTGCGGATCGACCTCGCCTCCGGCGAGCGCACCGTGCTGGGCGCCCCCGAGCGTGCCTCGCTCGGCTCACCGGCGATCTCCCCGGACGGCAGCCAGATCGCCTACTTGCGGATGGATATGGGCTCGCCCACCGAGCCGCACACCGAGACGCTCTGGGTCATGCCGTCCGGCGGCGGTGACTCCCGGCAGCTCCCCCTCGAGGGCGACCTCCGACCGACCGGGCTCGCCTGGTCGCCGGACGGCGGCACACTGTATTTCTCCGCCGACGAGCAGGGCCGCGCCCCGGTGTTCGCCCTGGACGTGGCCTCCGGCAGCCGCCGCCGGCTGGCCGCGGACGGCGCCTACTCCGGCATCCAGGTGCACCCGGACGGAACGAGCCTGGTCGCGGTGCGCAGCAGCTACACCGACCCGGCGACCATCGTGGTGCTGGACGTCTCGCGCGAGGACCAGCAGCCGCGCGAGCTGCTCGGACCCGCACCGCGCCCGGCACTGCCCGGAACGCTCACCGAGGTCACCGCGACCGCGAAGGACGGCACCACGGTCCGATCCTTCCTGGCACTGCCGGACGGAGCATCCGCCGCCTCGCCCGCACCGCTGCTGCTCTGGGTGCACGGCGGCCCGGTGTCGTCCTGGAACGCCTGGTCGTGGCGCTGGTGCCCGTGGTTGATGGTCGCCCGTGGGTACGCCGTGCTGATGCCGGACCCGGCACTGTCGACCGGCTACGGCCAGCGGATGCTCGAGCGCGGCTGGGGTCGCTGGGGGTCGGAGCCGTTCAGCGATGTGCTGGCGGCGACCGACGCCGCGCTGGCCGAACGGAACGATCTCGATGCCGACCGCACCGCCATGATGGGTGGCTCGTTCGGCGGCTACATGGCGAACTGGATCGCCGGCCACACCGACCGGTTCCGCGCCATCGTCTCGCACGCCAGCCTGTGGGACCTGACGTCGTTCGGCAGGACCACGGACGCGCCGAGCTTCTGGCGGGACGAGATGAGCCCGGAGATGGAGGCCGCGAACTCCCCGTCGCACTTCGCCGCCGACATCACCACGCCGATGCTGGTCATCCACGGGGACAAGGACTATCGCGTGCCGATCGGCGAAGGGTTGCGGCTGTGGTGGGACCTGCTCGCCCACGCCGACCCGAACGAGCCGCTGCCGCACCGGTTCCTGTACTTCCCGGACGAGAACCACTGGGTGCTCAC
>CAZIIX010000312.1:0-3150 GCA_964539345.1 uncultured Actinomycetes bacterium
TCGTCCACGTCGCCGCCCACCGGCGCGACGATCTGCACATTCGTGCGGGTGATGGCCTCCCCGCCCATGGCCATGCCGGTGACATAGTCCGGAAGGCCGCTCGCCGGTGCCGATGTGGTCAGCGTGACCGTCGCCTCCAGCAGCAGTTCCCGGTCCGGGCTGCATCCGGTCGCCTCGAGCGAGACCTTCTGTCGGAGGTAGTAGTCCATCTTCCCGCCGGTGCCATCGTTGAGGAAGACGCCGACGACCGGGCCCGCGGCATCGTCCTCGGGCAGCTGGCCGCTGAGCGGGGTCGGCGCGAGCAGTGTCTGCTCGTCGTCGTCGGAACTCCAGACGAGAAGGCGTCTTTCGCCGGTCGCGTCGCGCAGCGCGGCGAGCATGTCGTGCGGGTCGGCCGTGCCGGAGATGAGGGTGGCGAACACGGCTCGCGCGGCGGTCGCGAACAGTTCGTCCGACTCCTCGGGGGTGGTGTCGACATATGCGTCGGCGAGGAGGTACTGCACCGCGTTCGCGGCGGTGAGCCGGTCGCCGTTCGGCAGGTCGATCGGTCCGGTGGCGCCCAGCACGTCGGCGAGGGCGACGGGGTCGGTGGCGATGACGCCGTCCACGTCGATCCCGAATCGTTCGGAGTACATCGCGGCCAGGAGCTGCGCGGCCGTGGGGAAGTCCGGGATCAGGTTGACGTCCATCGGATAGATCGCCGGCCGGTCGGTGAACAGCTGGACCTGCTCGTCACTGAGCACGCCCATCACCGGCGGATCGAAACTGCCCAGGCTGCCGCTGCCCGATCCCTGGTCGCCCATGGTGATGCGGCCGTCCGCGGCGTGCAGGACGGCGTAGGCGCCGAAGATCCCCCCGGTGGTGCGCAGTTCGGCGGGGTTCTGGAAGGCGACGAGGTAGGTCCGTTCGCCGTCGGCTCCCAGCATCGGCGGAAGGAGTTGCACGGCGCGCGATGCGGTGTCCAGGACGCCGTCGATCGTGCCGAGCTTGCCGTCGAACCTGCCCACCGCGTCGTCGACCGGGCCGAACAGCGCCCCGCGATCGATCCCGTCGACCAGGCCGCGGATCCGCTTGACCTCGGCGGCCGCGTCCGTGACCGGTGGCCCCGCCTGGCGGAGCGGTGTCAGGTCGATGGCACCGTCATGCGGAGCGAGCTTGGACGAGTCGAACAGGTCCGCGATCGTCAGCAATGGTGGTGCCGAGGTCTGGCTGAGGTCGTCGAGCGAGTCGGCGACGATCCGCACCGCGTCGAGGTTGGGGCCGACCCACGGGAGGTGGCTCGCGGCGGACCACAGTGGGTCGTGTGCTGCGCTGCGCGCGGCGGCGGTTTCCTGCTGCAGGTCCTGCATGGTGCTGCGCGCCGTGCCGACGTCATTGCTCTCGATCTGATCCTGCAGGTCCTCGACCATGGTCGCCGCCGCCTGCAGGTGGCCGTAGGCCTGCCACAGGCGAAAACCTACCCAGGCGGCGACGAGCACGATGAGGATGGCCGCGCCGGAGACTCCCCAGACGATGCGGCGTCGACGGCGGCGCCGGCGGCGTTCGGCGAGGCGGCTCCGGCCGCTGCGCGTCGGCGCTGCCGCGACGCCAACGGATTCCGGTGCTTCGGCCTGTCGGCCGGTGTCCGGGTCCGGTCGGCCGTCGCCACTCCCCTGGTCGTCGGAAGGGTATGACGCAGGGTCGTCGTGGCCGGAGTCGCCGGGCATGCTGGACATCACCTCGGAACGTCGGGCGCTTCACCCGAATGCGGATCTCGCTGCGGTTCGCACTCGAGACGGCGAAGCCGGGCCGGCGCGATCACGCGTCGGCCCGGCCCGGATGCCGGATCAGCCGATGTAGGCGGCAGCGGGGTACGACGGGGTTCCGCCGCCGGGGGTGCCGCCGGTGGCCATGTAGTCGGAGATGCGGTGCAGGAACGAGGCCATCGCCTGGCGGGTCACCGGAAGCGTCGGTCCGTACTTGCCGCCGCCGATGCCGAACGTGATGCCGTTGACCTTCATCCAGTTGATGTTCGCGCAGAAGATGTCGTGCGCCGCGACGTCGCTGTAGGGGTCGCTCGTGCAGGCCGGCGCCGCACCGGGCTGGGCGATGCGGTGCAGGAACGACGCCATGGCGCCGCGCGTGACGGGCCGGTCGGGGCCGAAGTTGCCGTTGCTGTAGCCGTAGGCAATGTGGTTGTTCGCGGCCCACTGGATGTAGCCGCAGAACACGTTCGAGGTGTCCACGTCGGGGAACGGCTTGGACGTGCACGTCGGCGATGGCTCGCCGGGGTGGGTCAGCCGGAACAGGAACGCCGTCATGGCGCCACGGTTCGTGCTGCTCAGCGGGTGGTAGAGGTTATCGGCCGGCTTGGTGATGCCCAGGTCATCGAGCCATTCGATGTTCTTGCAGTGCTGGTTCGCGGACGTGACATCGGGGAACGGGTTGCATCCCGGCGCGGCGGAGGCCGCTGGTGCGCCCACGGCGACCGCCAGTCCGAGGACCATGGCGACGATCGCGCCGATCGACAGCATACGGCGCCGGACGGATCCCGCCCCAGCAACGACAGATGGCATGTCCCGCCTCCGCTCCTCACGCACTGTCAACACTCGGGTCGCTGACCGCTGCGCAAACGTCCGTGCTCATGACTCAGAGGTTGACTATCCGTGACCGAGCGGGCCCAGCGCAATATCCACAGCGCACTTCCGGATTAATTCACTAGAACGGGTTACCCGTAAACCCGTGGTGAGCCGTCGCACTGTGAGAACGGGGTAGTGCGTCCCACCTTCGCGCTCAGAGACTCCAGTGCCCCGTCTGACCGGATTCGAGTTGGTAGGTGACGGAAGACAGATGCCGCCCGTTCGCCAGCTCGACCGCGACCCATCCGGTCACCGTGTTGCCGGGCTCCAAGCCATAGACGAGCGGGTCGATCGACGGCCCGAGGTCGCTGAAGAAGATGTTGACGGTGGAATGCTGCGTGCCGCGGCTGTCGATACCGTGCACGCTGCCGTGCGGGTCGCCGGCGAAGTCGTCCGGTCCGATGTTGGTGACGCGAAGCAGCATCCCGGCGTAGTGGTCGCCGGATCCGGCCGGGGCGCGCCCCGTCATCGGCTCGATGACCTGCACCAGCTCGACGCGCACGGTGATGTCGTCGTTGCCCCAGAACCCGTC
>CAZIIX010000313.1:0-3144 GCA_964539345.1 uncultured Actinomycetes bacterium
CGAAGACGGCGACGAGTCCCACTGTTCGGATGGAGGATGCATGAAACGCACACCAATGGCCCGTCTGACGGCGGTCGTGGCTGCCGCCGTGCTGGGCCTTGCCGGCCTGGCAGCCTGCGCGTCGGATTCCGGCGGCTCGGACGCGAACGACCAGAGCTCGCCGAATTCGGCGCCGGCCGGCGACAACGGGGCCAGCGAGTCGGGGTCGGAGGGCGCCGGAGAGTCGGGCGCCTCCGACAGCGGAGAGACCATCAAGATCGGCTTCTTCTCGCCGCAGTCGGGCTTCGCGGCCTCGGACGGCAAGTCCGCCCTCGACGCGGCCAACCTGGCCGTCAAGCACATCAACGCCGACGGCGGGCTCAACGGTGCGAACGTCGAACTGGTCCCGTATGACGACGGCTCCGACCCCAAGCAGGCCGTCTCCATCGCCACGAAACTCACCACGCAGGACAAGGTCTCGGCGGTGGTCTCCGGGTCGTACAGCGACCAGACGCTCGCGGCCGCGTCGATCTTCCAGCGTGCCGGGCTGCCCATGACGGCGGCCTACGCGGTCAACCCGGGCATTCCGGCGACCGGCGACGGCATGTTCCAGATCGCCACCTCCGGCACCGTCGAGGGACGCGCCGGCGCGCTCGCGCTGGTCGACAAGCTCGGTGCGAAGAAGGTCGCCATCGTCGCGATCGACAACGACTTCGGTAACGCGCTGGTCGACGGGTTCAAGGAGGAGGCCGAGAAGCTCGGCGCCGAGATCGTGTCCACCGACTTCAACCAGTTCGGGGAGAAGGACTTCGGCCCCGTCATCGACAAGGCCACCAAGGCCGGCGCCGACGGCTTCTACCTGCCGCAGTACTCCGCCGAGGCCCAGCAGTTCCTCACCGCCTACCGGCAGCGGAACCTCGAACAGCCGATCGTCGCCACCGAGGGCATCGACTCGACACTGCAGTTCATCGAGCCGAACGCCAAGCTCGCGGACGGCGTCGTGTTCACCACGGTGCTGAACCGGGACAGCGACGATCCGTCCACGCAGAAGTTCATCAAGGACTTCACCGACGCCTACGGCCACGCCCCGGACATGGTCGCCGCCACCTCCTATGACGCCACCATGGTGCTGAAGGCCGCCGCGGACAACGAGAAGTCGACCGATCCCGACGCGCTGAAGAAGGGCGTCACGGACCTCACCGACTACCCGGGCGCCGCCGGCACGATCGAGAAGTTCGTCGATCGGGTGTCCATCCACCCGGTGGAGTTGGAGATCTTCAAGGACGGCGGCGTGCAGCACTACGCCACCGTCGACGATCCGGACATCATCACCCCCTGACGCCAGGAGCTATCCTCACCCGGTCCGCCGCGACCGGCCCACCGTCCCAGCACGGTCGGCCGGTCGCGGCGCGCCGGTCACCGAAGGAAGGAGCATCGTGTTCCCCGCTCTCGTCGACGGGATCACCGTGGGCGCGCTGTACGCGTTGCTCGCGCTGGGCCCTTCGCTGGTCTACGGGCTGCTGCGCGTGCTGGACATCGCGAACGCGTCCGCATTGGCCCTCGGCGCCTACATCGCGGTGGTGCTCTACCAGCGCGGGATCCCCTGGTGGCTGGGCGCCCTAGCGGGAATGGCCGGCGCGGTGATCCTCGGCCTGCTGCTGCAGTGGCTGCTGTACCGGCCGCTGCTCGACCGCGGCCCGCTGGTGGTGCTGGTCGCCGGCATCGGCGTGTTCATCGCGATGCAGGAGGCGTTCCGGCTGATCTTCGGCCCGTACCCGTACCAGTTGCCGGTCAAGGTGCCGCTGCCGTCCGGGACCATCGCCGGCACGCCGGTGACCGGCGTCCAGGTGCTGATGCTGATCCTCGGCGTCGTGGTGCTCGTCGGCTGCTGGTGGGTGCTCAACCACACCCGGCTGGGATTCACCTGGCGGGCGACCGCGCAGGACCGGGAGACCGCCCGGGCGATGGGCATCAACGTCAACCGGGTCATCGCGGGGATCTTCGCGGCCGGCTACGCGCTGGCCGCCGTCGCCGGCATCCTGTGGGCGATCCGCTACAACACGGTCGTGCCAACGATGGGCGAGGTGCCGGCCTACAAGATGTTGGCGATCATCGTGCTCGGCGGGCTGGGTAACCCGATGGGCACGATCCTGGCGGCGTTCGTGATCGGACTGGCCGAGTCGTTCGTGACGGCCCAGTGGGGCTACGTGCTGCCGAAGGACACGATCGCATTCCTGGTGCTGATCGCCATCCTGCTGGTGCGGCCGGCCGGATTGCTGCCGAAGGGGTTGACGCGGGCGTGAGCTACTTCCTGGTGGTCGCCACGACGGTCGCGATCTACGCGGTGCTGTCGGTGGGACTGAATATCGCCGTCGGCTACGCGGGCCAGCCGCACCTGGCGCAGGGCGCGTTCTTCGGCATCGGCGCCTACATGGTGGCGGTGCTGTCGACCAGCTACGACCTGGGGTTCTGGACGGTACTGCCGATCGCGATCGCGGTCACCGCCATCTCCGGCATCGTGCTCGGGGTGATCAGCCTGCGATTGCGCGAGGACTTCCTGGCCATCGTCACGATCGGACTCAACTTCGTCGTGGTGGCCGTGTTCCAATACGTGCCGTGGTTCGGCGGGTCGACCGGGATCTATGCCATCCCGCTGCCCACGTTCGGCGGCACCCCGTTCGGCAACGAGGAGTTCTTCGTCACCGGCCTGGCCATGCTGGCCGTTGCCGTGGCGGTGAGCTGGTACCTGTCCCGCAGCTGGCTGGGACTGGGCCTGGCGAGCCTGCGCGACGACGAACTGGCCTCGGCCAGTTCCGGCACACCGGTGGCCACGTTCAAGATCGTCGCGTTCGTCGTCAGCGCCGCGATCGCCGGCATGGCCGGCGCGCTGTACGCCCCGTTCCTGTCCGCGGTCACCCCGACCAGCTTCGGGTTCACCGAGTCCGTCGTCATGCTCGCCATGGTCATGTTCGGCGGATCCGGCACGATTCGCGGCGCCATCCTCGGCGCCATCGTGCTCGGCGCCCTGCCCGAGGTGTTCCGGTTCGTCTCCGACTACCGACTGCTGATCTTCGGTGCGATCCTCGTCCTGGTGCTGCGCTTCCAGCCCGCGGGCATCATCGGCACCGACAGCGCCGCCACCCGCACCTGGCAGCGATGGGTCGG
>CAZIIX010000314.1:0-3123 GCA_964539345.1 uncultured Actinomycetes bacterium
GTCATTTCCGATTCGCCGTCACCGACCTGTGGGACTTCTGCCGGAAGACCGATCGCATCAGTGTGCGGGTTGATGGTCGGCCGCTGCCGATCCATGCCAAGGGTGTGTACAAGCGGCCGGGTCGCGACGGCAGCAGCACCGAGGCGACGCTACGGCGCAAGTTGGACTCTGGCTACGTGCTCAGCCAGTACGGCCGGCTGCAACTGCGCAAGGGCCTGGACCGGGACTGGCAGCGCCGTGTTGTCGCCATCTACACCGCCGTGGACGACCTGCTCAAGCAGCACTTCGGCTACCAGGCGTTCGCCATGTACGGCACGTTGCTCGGCGCGGTGCGCGACGGCGATTTCATCGGACACGACATCGACTTCGACGCGGGCTACCTCTCCGACCACACGGACGGCGCCTCCGCCGCCCGCGAGCTGCGGGACATCGCCATCATGCTCGTGCAGCACGGCTTCGATGTGGAATGCAAGCGCACGGCGCTGCACATCCACGATGCCGACGACCCGACGATCCGGATTGACCTGTTCCACCTGTACTTCGATGTCGACGGCGAGCTGGCGATCCCGTTCGGCTACGCGGGGCCGCGCACGCTGCGCAGACCCGACTGGACCGGGCTGACCGAGACCAAGCTCGCCGGCCACCCCATCCGGATCCCGCGCCAGGCCGAGAAGCTCGTCGAATACCTCTACGGGAGCTCCTGGCGCCGACCCATCCCCGGATTCCGGTGGGACAGAGCCCGAATCGGATGGGACGCGGCCGGGCGCATGCCGGACAGCTACCGCGAAGAGGTGTATTGGGCGAACTTCTATGCGCGGCAAGGCATCGGGGAACCGTCCACATTCTGCTCCGAGATCCTGACCATGACGGAGCTACCGACAACAGTCCTGGACATCGGATGCGGCACCGGACGGGACAGCTTCGCCTTCGCCCGGGCCGGGCGGGCCGTGCTCGGCGTGGACCGCGCCGGCATCGCCATCTCCAAGGCAACCGACACCGCCGCCTCCCGACAGCCGGCCGGCCGGCTGACCTTCGACACCGCGGACGTCTCCAGCGACGACGACATCGCCCGAGTGCTGAGTCACGCGCGCGAGATCGCCGACGGCGGGCCGGTGCTCGTCTACATGCGCTTCTTCCTGCACTCGCTGCCGGCGGAGGTCCAGGAGGGCCTCCTGCGCGCGATCGCCTCCTGGCGCCGGCCGGGTGATGCCCTGGCGGCCGAGTTCCGCACCACCGATGACGAGGACCGGCCCAAGGCGTTCGGGGGACACTTCCGCCGCTACCAGGACGGCGGCGAGTTCGCCCGCAGGCTGGACGAGGAGTACGGGTTCGCCGTCCACCACGAGCAGGAGGGGCGCGGCCTGTCCCCCTTCCGGGACGAGGACCCGGCGCTGTACCGCGTGGTGGCGTTCGCTCGCCCGATCGCGCCCGCACCCGGTGTCCCCGTCATACCGGATCGCCCCGAGCGCACCTCGATCACCGTCGGTGACGGCGCCGGGTGACCGGAAGCCGGGAGCCGCCGGCGCACGCTGGCCCGTTACCGCAGGCCCAACTGCTCGGCCAGCCCCCAGGACGTCGAGCGCGCATAGGCGTCGGTGAGGTGGCTGGAGTCGAAATACACCGGCAGCCCGCCGATCAGGGCGTAGCAGCGGGCGTCGTCACAGAAGTAGCGGGAGGTGTCCACGAACGTCACCGCGTCCTCGGGCAGCCGCTGGGCCACCTGCTGCAGCACCCCGGTCGACAGGGCGGGGCCGCGCGGCTGCGAGCAGTCGATCGGTGAATCCGGATGCGATGCCAGACAGTCCGGCACATTGAGGCGATCGGTCTCGCTCGTGCCCGTCTGCGGCAGCTCGCGGAGGATGTCCAGCGGAACGCCGGTGGCAGCGACCTGGGAGAAGTAGTCCACGTAGTTCGGCTCCGCCACGGCCAGCGAATCGGACTCGTCGGCGCCATACAGGTAGTCCGAGGTTCGCGCGGCCGCCACCGCGAACGCGATCGAATCGTCCGACCGCAACCGATCCAGCACGTATTGGTTGTGCTGCGCGCAGTGCTGCTGCTCGGATTCCGCGATCGGTCGGAACGGGGTGGCCGTCGGCGGCTTCGCCACCGGTGGGCACGCCTCGCGCACCAGCCCCAGCACGCGGTAGTGGAACGTGATGCCGAGCTGGTCGAACGCCGAGACCCACGCCGCCGCATGGGAATCGCCGAACACCACGATCGTGCGCGACGCGCTGGTGTCGCCCGCCACGCAGCCGTCCGGCGAGGCCGGCTTCTTGTAGCTCTCGATGCACTTCCGAGCCCAGGGGAGTGGCTTGTCGCCCGGCGCCGCCGCGGCCAGATCCAGCACGTTGACGCCGGAGAGGTCACCGGTGACGGAACAGTCCGCCGCGTGCGGGCCGACCAATGCGGCCGCGCCGCGGCACGGATCATCCCGCAGACTCTGCTGGTGCGCCTCGTCGATCGCGCGCTCGACCCTCGTCGTCGCCTGCGCGGCCTGGCCGATCCCGACGCCGCCGACCGAGACCAGCAACACCGCCGCTCCCGCCAACGACCAGGCGGGACTGCGCAGCCGCAACGTCCGCGATCCGCGGATCGGGTCCTCGACGAGGACCTTCATCACCCAGGCCAGCAGCACCGAGGCCGCCGCGATCGCCAGCTTCGCGGTCGTCGTCAGCGCCGAGCCCGCCACATACGGATAGAGCACGATCAGCGGCCAGTGCCACAAGTACATGCCGTACGACACGTCGCCCACCAGCTGCACGGGAGCCCAGGACTCCGTCATACCGATCCAGCGCGGCAGCGACCCCAGGTCGACCGCGATCATCAGCGCGGCACCCGCCACCGGAATCAGCGCGACAGAGCCCGGGAACTCCGAGTGCGCGTCCAGCACGAAAAGGCTCGCCACCAGCAGGATCCCGCCCATCAGCCACGCCGCCAAGGCCACCAGGCGGTGGCGCAGCACCAGACCCCCGGCGGCCAACAGACCGCCCGCGGCGAACTCCCACAGCCGGGTGAACGTCGCGAAGTACGCGGCATCCGGATGGGTCCGGGTGTACCAGATCGACAGCGCCAGCGACACGGCCGCCACCAGCGCCAGCACCGACGTCACCATCGCGCGGCCCC
>CAZIIX010000315.1:0-3117 GCA_964539345.1 uncultured Actinomycetes bacterium
GTGGACCATGACGACTCGGGTGGCCGGGGCAATGTGGGTGACCGGGACGATGCGGGCGACCGGGACGATGCGGGCGACCGGGACGATGGGCTTGACCGGGACGATGCGGAGGGCCCGGATGATGCGGGTGACCGGGACGATGCGGAGGGCCCGGGTGCGGCACGTGGCCTGCCGCGCATCGTCGCGATGGGGGAGCGCGCGCTGATCGCGGAACTGCCCCGACCGGGCGACGTGCTGGCGCTGCACGAGCATGTGCGTCGCAATCCGCTTCCCGGGCAGGCCGATCTGGTGCCCGGCGCCGCCTCCCTGCTGATCCACTTCGACACCCGCCTGGCCGACGCCGGTACCGATCTGATCGCGGCCTGCCGCGCGGCGTACGACGGGCTGGGCGCGGCGTCGGCGGCGCCCGACGCGGAGCCCGTCACGATCGACGTCGTCTACGACGGTGCCGACCTCGATGATGTCGCCGCCCTGGTCGGGATGAGCCCGCAGTCGCTCGTCGCAGCCCACACCGCGGCGCGCTGGCAGGTGGCCTTCTGCGGATTCTCGCCGGGCTTCGCCTACCTGGCCCCAGTGGACGATGCGCATCGTGCGGACTCGCCGGGTGCGGACTCGGAGGCTGCGGACTCGCCGGGTGCGGGTGCTCGGGTCGCCGGGGCGTGGGATCTCGGGCCGGTGCCGCGCCGGGACACCCCGCGGGACCGCATCCCGGCCGGCTCGGTCGGGCTGGCCGGACCGTACTCGGGCATCTATCCCGCGGCCTCGCCCGGCGGGTGGCAGCTGATCGGCCGCACCGACGCGCCGCTGTGGGACCTCCGGCGTGACCCGCCGGCGCTGCTCCGCCCCGGCATGGGTGTGCGCTTCCGCGCCGTGCGCGACGGGCTGCGAGCCGAGGCGGGTGCGCCCGCCTCCCGCGACGCGGCTGCGTCCCGGGACGACTCCGCCTCCAGCGATGGTGCGACCGCTGCCAACGATGAACCCGAGCAGCGCGCGGACGGCGAACCCGAGCAACACGCGGACGGCGAACCCGGGCAACACACGGGCAGCGAACCGGAGCAACGCACGGGTGACGAACCGGGGCAACGCACGGATGGCGATCCGTGGCCGCGCGCGAAGGACGGCGGCATCGTCGTGGTCAACCCTGGGATGCTCAGCGTCGTCGAGGATCTCGGCCGCCGCGGATGGTCGGCCATGGGAGTGAGCCCTTCCGGTGCGGCCGATCGCGGCGCCGCGACGCGGGCCAACACCGCCGTCGGCAACGCGGCGGACGCGGCAGTGCTGGAGATGGTGCTCGGCGGCGTCACGGTGGAGTTCCGCGAGGCCGCGACCATCGCAGTCACCGGCGCCACGCTGCCCATCGAGCTGTGGGTCCCATCAGCGGATCGCGGTGGCGCGAGCACGACGGATCGCTCCGGGGAGGCGAGCAGCACGGAGGAGCCGGACGTCCGCGGTGACGCAGATCGAACGGCAGACTCGACCGACTCCGCGGAGATGGGCCGGGCCATCGAGGTTCCGGTCGGCACCCGTGTGCGCCTCGGCCGACCGAAGCGTGGGCTGCGCAGCTACCTGGCAGTGCGCGGCGGCATTGACGTCGAGCCGGTGCTGGGCTCGCGATCGACCGACCTACTGGCGGGGCTGGGCCCGGCGCGGGTGCAGGCCGGGGATGTCCTGCCCATCGGGCGGCCCGCACCCGATACCGAGCCCGACGCAGCATCCGACTCCCCACCCGATGCCGCATCTGACACCGAGCGCGGCCCCGAACCTGACACCGAGCGCGAACCCACACCCGAGTCAGGGCGCGAACCCACGCCGGAGACAGCGCGCGAGACAGCAAACCCCATACCGGAACTCGAGGTCCTGCCTGGCCCGCAACTGGACTGGTTCACCGCCGACGCACCCGAGACCCTCGCCGCCGGCGACTGGACCGTGACCGCTAGTTCCAACCGCGTCGCGGTGCGTCTCCAGGGTCCGGCGCCGACCCGCGCCGTCACCGACGAACTGCCCAGCCAAGGCCTGGTGCGCGGCGCGATCCAAGTGCCACCGTCCGGCGAACTCGTCATGTTCCTCGCCGACTTCCCTGTTACCGGCGGCTATCCCGTCATCGGTGTACTGACCGAGGCCAGCGTCGACGCCGCCGCGCAACTCCGACCCGGTGCCGCCGTGCGGTTCCGAACGCGATGACGGCCGCGCCGGCGAGCAGCGTCAGCAGCC
Source organism: uncultured Actinomycetes bacterium (assembly GCA_964539345.1). Classification (GTDB taxonomy): domain Bacteria; phylum Actinomycetota; class Actinomycetes; order Mycobacteriales; family Nakamurellaceae; genus Nakamurella. The sequence goes on from CAZIIX010000315.1 coordinate 2,212, forward strand.
CGATCACCAGCAATCGGTAGGCCGGAACACCGGTACTCGCGAGCGGCGTGCTGCTCGCACCCTCGGCGATGTGCAGGGTGACCATGACGGAGAATTCGCCGAGCACCTCGACCTGGACCTGGAACGTCCCTGCTTCTGTGGGCGTGCCGGAGATGACGCCGTCCGACGCGAGCACCAGACCGGGCGGGAGCTGGCTGTCCGGGGCCACGGTCCACGGGCCGTCGGTGGTCACACCCGGCGGCGGAGCGATCCGATAGCCGAACGACTCGCCGACCTGCCCGGTCGCGGTGACCGCGGCCGAGGTGGCGACCGGCGGCGCCGGTGCGGGCGTCGAGGACGTGTGCTCGGTGGTGGTCGTGCTGGACGTGGTGCTGGTACTCGTCGCGACGCTGCTGGTGCTGACCGGACTGCTGGTCGTGGTGGAGGTGGTGGACGTGGTGGTATCGCTACTGGTGTCGGGCGTTCCGTCGTAGATCGTCACGGTGATCTGCCCCGCGGCGCCACCAGCCCCGCCGGCGCCGCCGTCCCCACCGATGCCGCCGATCCCGCCGGTGGACCCGTTCAGTGCCGGCGCGGCTGCCGGGTAGTAGCCGAATGCCGTGACCGAGCGCAGCGGTAGCGGTGCCGCACCGCCGGCATCGCCCCCGCGCCCAGCGCTGCCGCTGTGGCCATCTCCACCGCCGGCACCGCCGGCACCGCCATTGCCACCACTGCCGTCCCTGCCGGATGTGCCCGGCTCGCCGAATTCGGTGGGGCTGGCGGTGTAGCCGACGCCGCCCGCACCGCCGGATCCGCGGTCACCCCCGTTGCCGCCGCCGCCGTCGCCGCCGTTGCCGGCCGGGGCATCGCCGCCGTTGCCGCCGTGACCGCCGTGACCGCCGTCGCCACCGTCCCCGCCGTCGGCGC
>CAZIIX010000316.1:0-1797 GCA_964539345.1 uncultured Actinomycetes bacterium
TCCGCCTCCAACGGCGCGACCAGCCCGGAGGCCTCGTCATACCCGCACTCGCCCAGCCAGTTCGCGAGGAGCCGGTGGCCGCCCTGGGTCAGAACGGACTCCGGGTGGAACTGCACGCCGCAGATCGGCGCGGAGCGGTGCCGTAGTCCCATGATCGCACCGTCGAGAGTTCGTGCCGTGACGTCGATGTCGGGCCCGAGCGTCCCGTCGACCACGGCCAGCGAGTGGTACCGGGTGGCGGTGAACGGGTCGGGCAGGCCGGTGAACAGCCCCGTGCCGTCATGGCTGACCTCGGACGTGCGCCCGTGCATGAGGACCGCGGCGCGATCGACCGTTCCGCCGAACACCTCCGCGATCGCCTGATGGCCCAGGCACACACCGAGCAGCGGCGTCCCGGTCGCGACCGACCAGCGCACCAGCGCCTCGCTGACCCCGGCATCCGCGGGCACGCCCGGTCCGGGGGAGAGCAGCACGCCGTCCGGGTCGCGCTCGGCGACCTCGTCGACCGTGATGGCGTCATTGCGCCAGACCTCGCACTCGGCGCCGAGCTGCTGGAGGTACTGCACCAGGTTGAACACGAACGAGTCGTAGTTGTCGATGACGACGATGCGGGTCACCGGGTAAGTCTCGCACCGGGCCGGCGCACGCACGGCCCGCGGGGTGGAGTCATCGGCCTATCCCGCCGCGCCGCCGATCCGGTCGCGCCGCCTATCCGGTCGTGCCGCCCTGGTCGATCGGCAGCAGCGGCTCCACCCACGGGAAGATCACGAAGAACAGCAGCGCGACGACCGCCAGGAACAACACCAGCGCCTGCAGCACGCGGAGGGCCACCGGCCCGGGCAGATGCCGCCAGATCCATCCGTACATGTCAGCTCGTCTCCTGCAGTTCCGGTGGCAAGAATCCGTCGCTCTTCGGGTACGACTTCACCAGGATCCCGTGGATGATCATCCGCTCCCGATCGGAGAACTTCGGGTGGCAGGTGGTCATGGTGATCAGCGATTCCGCGTCATCCGGCACGGCCCGGGAGTTCACATGCGGCACCGGATAGATCTGCGCGATGTCCGTCGGGTGGGTGATCTCCCGCCCGTACACCCCGGAGTACTGCCCGGTCTGCACGTCCACACCGTCGCAGTGCGCGTGCTTGGTCGCGTCCCAGTCGGCGACCTCGTCCTCCATCGGCAGCACCCGGTAGACGTACCAGTTCTCCTTCGTCTCCACCACGACCGCGTCACAGGAGTTGAGCAGCCCCAGGTCGTCGAACGGCGCGCCCTTGTTCACCCGGTGCCCGGCCATGGCGAAATTCCCTGGCTCGCCGGGGTATTGGGTGCTCTGGTAGTGGCCGGGCCCGGCGTACAGATCGGCCTGCGCGGTGCCCTCGATGATGGTCAGCACGAAGTCCGCACCGAACGCCGGGACGTACATCTTGGCGAAGCCGGCGCCCTCGGTCGTGTCATAGTGCCGCTTGCGGTCGGGCGCGTCGGTCTCCCCGGTCACCACCACGGTCCCACCCGACTCGGTGACCACCGGGGAATCGCCGCCCGGTGCGGTCACCACGTCGCTCTCCTGCGCCCACAGCTTGTCCAGCGCCTGAGTGGCCTCGGCCTGCTTCTGCTCGCCGAACAGGTTCGTCACCCACAGCTCGTAGACCACGAACAGCAGCACGATGACGCCGGCGGTGATGAGCAGCTGCCCGACGCCGCGGATGGTGGCGCCCAGCGGGTCCCGCTTGCGCCGGGCGGGCGGCTCGTTCGAGGGTGTGCTGCCCGGACCGACCATCACCCGTTCGTCCGGGTATG
>CAZIIX010000316.1:1897-3106 GCA_964539345.1 uncultured Actinomycetes bacterium
CGTCCCCGTCCGCCATCCACCACGGCGGTCCGTCGTCGTCACCGCGGTGCCGGCGGCCACCGCCTGCAGCGTCGTCACTCACGCGGGTCGCTCCCCTCGACTGCTGTCAATTCGTGCGTCGGCACACAGGGATGTACCAACCACGTAGGCTACTGGGTAACCTGTTTGTTGCTGGTGACGAGCCTGCCCATGCAGCCTGCTCCGTGAAGACCGGCGGATAATGGACCTAACCCAGCAGTACGGAGGATGTTGTGCCCAAGTCGAAGGTCCGCAAGAAGCCACAAGCGCAGGCATCGCGCGCGGCGGCCGCAGCCGCATCGGCCGCGGCGCCACGTGTCAAGGCCGTGGGCCCGTCCAGTCCAATCTACATCGGCCTGATGTTGGGGCTGATGATCCTCGGCCTGCTCTGGATGGTCGTCTACTACCTGTGGGGCCGGGACATCGGCTTCATGAACGCGATCGGTAACTGGAACTTCGCGGTCGGCTTCGGTCTGATGGTCATCGGCCTGCTGATGACGATGCGGTGGCGCTAGCCGCCGGTCGGTGCGCCGCCATCGCCGTCCCTCGACATGCTGAAAGACAACCGTGTCATTCATCCCCACTGGGGATAACTGCTGTGGATAACGTCCGAGTGACGGTGGACGGACGCACTGCAGGCGTTCGATTCGACCGATTGCTCCCGCTGCGCCGGGATGCAGGGCGATGAGCGCGCCACCTCCTCCCGCGACCGAGCACTCGTGGGGACCCCGACCCTGGCTGCGCCCGGTGCTGGTCGTCGCCCTGGTGGCGGCGGTCGCCTGGCTGATCTTCGACCCGAACGCGGAGAACCAATTGGTCGCCGCCGTACTGGCCGTGGTGTGCCTGGTGGTCACACTCCTGCTGATCCGCGTGCAGGTGCGGCTGCGCACCTCCGCCGACGGCATCGTGGTCCGCAGCGTCGCGGCGACCCGGCGGTGGGCGTGGGCGGACGTGGTCAGCATCGCGACGCCGCACCGCGGCCGGTTCGGGCGCCGGGGCGCCACCCTGGAGATCGAGGTCGGCGGCGAGCCGGAGGATCCGGAGGCCACCCTGCTGGTGTTCAGCGCGTTCGAGCTCGGCGACGATCCGGCCGCCGTCGGACGCGTCCTGGAGCGCATCCGCCGCTCCGCCCCGTCGTAGGAACGACCCGCCGAGCACTGGTCGCGCGCCGCGCCGCATAGCGCCGCGTGC
>CAZIIX010000317.1:0-3082 GCA_964539345.1 uncultured Actinomycetes bacterium
TGCGCAGCATGCGGCCGTGCCCGACCGGGTGCTGGTCGTTGTCGACGAACGCCGTGGGGCGAGTGGCGGTGGTCGGTCCGGCTACTGATGTCATGACGGGCTCCCGGCGGCGACTGGTTCGAGGTTCCCGGTCGGCGGGTCGGCCTCGAGGGTGGTGCGGTTTCCGGCCTGTTCGGCGGCGGCCCACCGGATCGACCGCACGATGGTGGTGTAGCCGGTGCACCGGCAGATCTGCCCGGAGATGGCCTCGCGGATCTCCTGGTCGGTCGGGTCGGGGTTGCGGTCCAGCAGCGCCCGCGCCGTCATCATCATCCCCGGGGTGCAGAAGCCGCACTGCAGTCCGTGGCATTGGATGAAGCCCTGCTGCACTGGGTCGAGCTCGCCGTTGGTGGCCAGGCCCTCGACGGTGCGCACGGAACGGCCGTGCGCCATCGCGGCCAGCACGGTGCAGGACTTGACGGGTTCGTCGTCCATCAGCACCACGCAGGTGCCGCAGTTGCTGGTGTCGCAGCCCCAGTGCGTGCCGGTCAGGCCGAGCTCGTCGCGCAGGAAGTGCACCAGCAGCATGCGCGCCTCCACCTCCCGGGTGACCTCGCTGCCGTTGACGGTCATGGTGATCTGCATCGCTGTCAGCTCCTCGCGCTGGTGGCCGCGACCCGGTCGGCCCCGGTTGCTCGTGCGACGGCGGTCGCCAGGGCACGCCGGGTCAGCGTGTCGGCCAGGTGCTTCTTGTACTCCGCGCTGCCGCGCTGGTCGCTGACCGGGTCGCAGCCGGCGGCGGCGAGTTCGCCTGCGGCGGCGAACAGTTCGTCCGAGGGCGGCTGCCCGCGGAGCGCGTCGGAGACGGCGGACAGCGAGATGGTGTGCGCCCCGACGGCGGCCAGCCCGGTGCGGGCCTCACCGATGACGTCGCCGTCCATCCACACGGCGGCGCCGGCGGAGGCGACCGCCCAGTCGCCGGCGCGGCGGTCGACCTTGTAGTAGGCGCTGCCGGCGTGCGGCCGGATCGGGAAGCGCACCTCGGTGAGGATCTCGGTCGGCGCCAGCGCGGTCTCGTAGGGGCCGACATGGAACTCCGCCATGCTCAGCTCGCGGGTGCCCGCCGGGCCGCGCACCACGCAGGTGGCGTCCAGTGTGGTGCAGACGGCGGAGAGGTCCTCGGACGGATCGGCCTGGCAGAGCGACCCGCCGAGGGTGCCGCGGTTGCGCACGACGGGGTCGGCGATGACGTGCTCGGCATCGGCGATGATGGGGAATAGCCCGGCCAGCTCGGCGGACTCGGCCAGTTCCCGATGCCGCGTCATGGCACCGACGCGGACCGCGTCGGACTCGACCTCGATGTAGCCGAGATCGGCGTGCAGGTCGTTGATGTCGATGAGGTATTCGAAGTTGGCCAGCCGCAGTTTCATCATCGGCAGCAGACTGTGCCCGCCGGCGATGATCTTCGCATCGTCGCCCAGTCGCTCCAACAGTGCGATGGCGTGGTCGACGCTCTGTGCCCGTTCGTACTCGAACGGTGCCGGGACCTGCATAGCGCGCTCCCTTCCGGACGGCCGTGTGCCCGCGGTGCACCCGATGCCGGAAGCGCCCGGAGCGGGCCCAGCGGGGCAACACCGGTGCTGTGACCCCTATTGGGGACTGTGACCTGCGGAAAGTCAATGCTGACCTAAGGAGATGCTTAGGTCGCTCGGGGGTGCGGCGTTTCGTGCCACAGTGGGGTGCTTCGAGTATGACGAGGATCGGGCAGCGCGAGGTGCGGCGCGCGCAGTCAGGGGAGTGACAGATGCCGGCGCATCCGGCGGTGGTGACGCCGCCGCCGATGACGATGCCGCTGATCCCGGCGTGGAGCATCACGCCCTGGGTCGCCGCGATGGTCGCCGTGGCCGCGCTGCACGTCTGGCATGCCGGGTCGGCACCGCGGCACGAACGCTGGTGGCATATGGGCCACGTGGCCATGAGCGCGGGCATGGTCGTGATGTTCCTCGTCCCGCACCACGATCACGGGCGGCTGTACTGGATGCTGACCGTGATCTTCGGGTTGCTGGCCGCGGCGATGGGCGCCGGTGCGCTGCTGCTGCGGCACGCCACCGGGGCGGAGCGCGGCATCTGGGTCGCGGCGATGGGCGATCAGCTCGCGATGGTCTACATGGTGATCCCGCTGGCCGCGCGGCCCGCCGGGCTGACGGCGCTGGTCGTCGCATACCTGGTGGCCGCAGCCGTCGTCTGGGTCGCCGGGCGCGCCTGGCTCACCCGCGTCCGCCGGGCCGCCGCCACCGCTGGGTGGACACCGGGCGTGCGGGCCGGACCGGGGTCGGCTCCGACGTTCGGCCCGACCGTTGGGGTGCGCCTCAGCCTGGCGGCGATGGCGGTGGCGATGGCCTGGATGCTGCTCGCCATGCAGGCGATGGAGGGGCCGGCGGCGCACGGGCACCACCACGGTGGCGCGTCCGTGCTGGCGGGCGGGGCGCCGCTCGACGTCGAGCCGCGGTGAGCGCGATCACCTGGTACCGGCTGCCGCTTCGAACTCGGCGGACGCGCCGCTCAGGGACGTGGCGGCCATGTCGGGTCCTCGCGGATCTGTACCGTGGACCGCGACACCGCCACCTTCTGATTGCCGCGGTCGCGCAGGTGCGGAACGGCGCCGCCGGAGAGCACCACCGATATGACCACCGCACCGAACAGCGTCAGGCCCCACATGAAGGCACTGCCGTGCAATGCCAGGGTCGCGATCACCGCCGCGACGAACACGGCCACCACGGCGACCGCGTAGGACATCCAGATCACGACATGGTGATCGCGGTTGCGCGGTCGAACCGGATCGGTCTCCTTGGATGCGACTTCGTAGGCCATCTCGACTCCCCGTACTCGGCGGTACGCCGACGGATACCTCTGTGGTGCCCGGGCGGTGCGCGAGCTAAACAGTGACGGCGGCGGAGCGGATGCCGACCGGCCCGCAGGGCGGAATCGTGATGACGCAGGCACTCCGACGGTGGTCGCCATGACGCAGCCGCGGTGCCCCGCGGCGACGCGTTTCAACCCTCGCGTCGGTGGGAAGGAGACGGGTAGGAGAGCACGGCCTGTG
>CAZIIX010000318.1:0-3078 GCA_964539345.1 uncultured Actinomycetes bacterium
GGTTAGAGCAGCGGACTCATAATCCGCCAGGCGCGGGTTCGAGTCCCGCCCGCCCCACGGCGCGCGTGCCCGGAACGTGTCGGGAATGGGCCCGGATCGGGCCCGTCGGGTCGCTGCCGGACGCCTCCGCCTGGTGCGGGTCGCGTCACGAAACGTCCTGCCCGCCGGAGCGAATCACGCCGTGGCGTCATCGTCGCGCAGCGAGCGGACCATGCTGCGCAACAGCCCGACCACCTGGTGCTGTTGCGCCGGCGTCAGACCCGCCAGCATCCTGACCTCCACGGACCGCACGGCCGCCGACGCCGCCTTCAGGCTCCGCCGACCACGTGGCGTGAGCCGAGCGGGGAGCGTCTTCCCGACGGCGGCCTCGGCGGGGCGGGTGACGGAGCCGTCGCGTTCCAGCGTCTGCAGCAGCACGTTCATCGACTGCCGGGTCACGAACGCGCCGCGCGCGAGTTCGGAGTTCGACATGCCGGGCCGCTGCGCGAGCAGTTCCAGGCAGGAGTAGTGCGTCACGGTCATGCCGAACGGTCGGAGCGCTTCTTCCATCGCCAGGCGCAGTGCGCTCGACGCCTCCTTGAGCAGGTAGCCCACCGAGGTCTCCAGATCAATGACATCGCCGCCTTGACTCATGTCAGTATTCTGACATACCCTCGTCGTGTCAGATACCTGACACGAATCACTGACGACCAGGAGGAGTCACATGCCTGCTACCGGACCCGATTTCATCTCCCTGCAAGTGCGGGACCTCGACGCGTCACAGGCGTTCTACGAGAACTACCTCGGCCTCGTCCGCTCACCGGCCGGGCCGCCGCACGCCGTGGTGTTCGACACGAAGCCGATCGCGCTCGCCGTCCGCGACGTCGTTCCCGGCACCGACCTCGCCTCCGTCGCCCAGCCCGGCATCGGTGTCGCGATCTGGCTGCACGCCACCGAGGTGCAGGCCATCCACGACGCGCTGGTCGCGGACGGCCACACCATCGTGTCGGACCCGATCGACGGGCCCTTCGGCCGAACGTTCACGTTCGCCGACCCCGACGGCTACCACATCACGCTGCACGACCGCGCCTGAGGCGTGCGCGGCCGGGGGGGCGTGGGCGACCCGGAGTCTTCGGAAGATCGGCGGGGATCATCCGCACATGGGGAGCTGATCGGGACAATCGAGACGGATTCGCGGGCCGTTCACGACCGCTGTCCCACCAACCACTAGCGCAACACGCCGCTCGCAGTGCACAATGGTCTCAGCACGATCACAAGTGAACAGATGCCTACTCGCCACCACGCCCGTTCGAGTTGTTCGCTCCACGTTGGGGAAGACGCCGGAGCAGACGACGGAAGGGCGGCGGCAGTGGTAGCGCATGGTGTTGTGTACGTTCACTCGGCTCCGCCGGCGATTTGCCCGCATGTCGAGTGGGCGCTGTCCGACGTGCTCGGAACCAGGGTCTCCCTGGAATGGACCGAACAGGCCGCCTCACCCGGCCAACTCCGCACTAGCGTGGCCTGGAGCGGGGAACCGGGGACCGCAGGACGGCTGGCGCAGGCGCTGCGCAAATGGCAGATGCTGCGGTTCGAGATCACCGAGGACCCCAGCCCCGGCGTGGACGGGGAACGGATCTGCCATCTGCCCGGCCGCGGGTTCTGGCGGGCCGCCGTGTCCGCCAATGGCGACGTCATGGTCGGCGAGTCCCAGCTGATGGACCTGATGTCCCGCTCGGCCGGCATGGACGACCTGCTCAGCCGGCTGTCCACGGTGCTGGGCACCGACGTCGACGCGGAACTCGAGCCGTACCGCCGCGCCGGGGAGGGCACGGCCATCACCTGGCTCTACCAGGTCGGCTGACCCCGTCCCGGCCGTCGGCGAACCGGCCCGCCCGCACGGGCGTCTACCCTGTGGGGGCGGACGAGGTCGACGATCGGAGAGGTGGGGTCGCCAGTGGCTGTGACGGGCGGGCGTCTCACGGCGGTCCTCGCGTCGACCCTGGTGGCCGTCATGGTGGCCGGCGCCGGCATCGCCTACGCCGTCGGACGCTCCCAGAACCAGGACAGCGCCGCATCGGCCGGCAGCACCGGCACGGGGCGCAGCGCGACCGGCGACACCGGATCGGCGGGAGCGCCGTCATCGCAGCACGCGCCGACCGGCGGGGAACCCGACTCGGCCGGGGCGACGGGCGACCAGGACGACGAGCCGTCGGCCGGCACCGGGAGCGCGGCCGCGGACGATCATCAGCCGCTCGACGTCTCGCTGTCCGCCAGCGCGGAGGACTCGGCGAACGCACAACAGGTGCGGGACCTGCTCCAGCGCTACTTCACCGCCATCAACAACCACGACTACGACGCCTGGTTGGCGACCGTGACGACCGCGCAGTCGCAACGCTCGCGGGAGAGCTGGATGGCCGACTATCGGACGACGCGTGACTCCGACGTGTACGTCTCGGACATCAACGACGGGGACCCGCTGACCGTGCGGATGCAATTCGTCTCGCACCAGTCGGTGGACCTCGCCCCCACCGCGCTGCCGCTGCCGTGCGTGCGCTGGGACGTGACGTACCAGATCATCGACGAGGGCCCCGGGCTGCGGGTGGGGACGTCCGCGAAGCCGCCGGCCATGGCGCCCTGCAGCTGACGGCCGCCCGCGGGCGGTTCCGGCGCCTACAGCGGAATATTGCCGTGCGCGCCGCGACCGGCCGGTGCCGACGCCAGCGCCTCGGCGACCCGGCGGCGCGTCTCGGCGGGCGTGATGATCTCGTCCACCACGCCGATCTCCACCGCACGGTGCACGCCGCCCGAGATGCGCTCGTGCTCGGCGGCGAGCTGCTCGTGCAGACCGTCCCGCTCCTCGTCGCTGGCCGCCGCCAGTTTGCGTCGATGCAGGATGCTGACCGCCGCCTTGGCGCCCATGACGGCGATATCGGCCTCCGGCCAGGCGAACACCGCGGTGGCGCCGAGCGCCTTGGAGTTCATCGCGATGTAGGCGCCTCCGAACGCCTTCCGCGTCACCAGCGTCACGCGCGGCACCACGGCCTCGGCGAACGCGTGCAGCAGCTTCGCGCCGCGGCGGACCACGCCCTCCCACTCCTG
>CAZIIX010000319.1:0-3072 GCA_964539345.1 uncultured Actinomycetes bacterium
CCCGCGGGGGACGCTGCGCGCAGCTCTGCCGCCCGGGCCCGCAGACGCCCCATCGCCCGCGCCTGCACCACCCCGACCAGCAGTGCCACGACGAGCACCGCCACCACGATCACGATCGCCGTCGCAAGTCCGTCCCAGCCACGCTCGATCAGCAGCACCAGCCCGGCGGCCGCCGCCACGCACCCGGCGATGCCGAACACCGGGAAGTAGACCCGGCCGAACGCCCGGAACAGCGCGGTCCGCGACGCCGGCTCCAGGATGCGCCGGGAGACGACCGACAGCATCGTGACCGCCACCATCCCGCCGATCCACATCGCTGCGCCCAGGATGAGTAGCGCGAGTACCACCAGGTGCAGCGCGGTCGGCATGCCGAACCCGGCACCCGACGCGGCGCTCGACGCGGCGCCCGGCGCGGCATACGGGGCGAGCGCCGATGGATACGTCATACCTGATGCGGCTACTGCGGTTTCGACCACCAGAACTCCAACTGAATGTTGTCCGGATCCCGGAAGACCAGGGCGGTCCCGGACCCGGACGGGGCATCGGTCACCGGGGAATGCTCGACACCGAGGTCGGTCAGCATCGCCTCCAGAGCCACCAGCTCATCACGGGTGCCGACGCCGAAGCCGACATGGTCCAGTCCCGGGATCCGCTCATCGAAGGCAGCGGCGGCCGGGCGATGATGCTGGTTCAACCCGATGATCAGCCGGCTTCCGGGATGCTGCAGGACGATCATGATGCGGTCGTCGAGGTCGGTGCGCTTGAGCCGTCGCAGGCCCAGTACCCGCCCGTACCACTCCGCGCTCGCCTCGGCATCGGACACCGTCAGATCCAGGTGGGAAATCCCATTGAACGTCGCCATCGGTCCTCCTTCGATTCCCTGCCAGACTATGCCGGACATGTCCGGAAACGGTTCTGTGAACCCCGTCATGTTGACCGGCGCGGATCGCCGCCGGTAGGTTCGAACCACGGTCATGAGACCCAGCGTCAAGCCCCGGCTCGCTGGGCGGCAACCCTCGCGTGCGGTGGGGTGCTCCGGGTGACGACCGGGCGATCCGCATCCCGTGCGGGTCGCAAGCGCCCGACGAGACCAGGAGTACGGCGTCGTGTAGGTATGACGCAGCCATGAGGTATGACGCAGCCATCGGTGCGTGCGCCGCCGCCCGCGGCAACCCCTGCCCGACAAGGCATCCCGACACGCGGCCGCGGACCCACCGTGGCACGCTGCCCGCGACCCGCCCCCGCCTGAGCACGATCACAGAGGATCCGAGGACATGACAGATCGACACCAGTTCGGCTTCGACACGCTGGCCATCCACGCCGGACAGCGCCCCGACCCGGAGACCGGCGCCCGCGCCATGCCGATCTACGCCACCTCGTCATTCGTGTTCGACGATGCGCAGCAGGCCGCCGACCTGTTCGCCCTGCAGACCTACGGCAACCTCTACAGTCGCATCGGTAACCCCACCGTGGCCGCGTTCGAGGAGCGCATCGCCACGCTCGAGGGCGGGCTCGGCGCGGTCGCCACCTCCTCCGGGCAGTCGGCGCAGCTCATCGCGATCCTGACGCTCGCGCAGCAGGGCGACGAGATCGTGGCCTCCCGGTCGCTCTACGGCGGCACGCACACGCAGCTCGACGTGACGGTGCGCCGGATGGGCATCGACGTGACATTCGTCGACTTCTCCGACCCCGCGGCGGTGCGCTCGGCCATCACCCCGCGCACCAAGGCGCTGTACGGGGAGATCGTGGGCAACCCGCGCGCCGATGTGCTGGACGTCGAGATGTACGCCGAGATCGCCCATGACGCAGGTATTCCGCTCATCGTCGATTCGACGTTCGCCACCCCGTACCTGTGCCGGCCGATCGAGCACGGCGCCGACATCGTGGTGCACTCCGCCACCAAGTTCATCTCCGGCCACGGCACCGTCATCGCCGGGGTCGTCGTGGAATCGGGCACGTTCCCGTTCAACAATGGCAACTTCCCGTTGATCACCGACCCGTCGCCGTCGTACCACGGGCTGACGTTCTGGGAGAACTTCCGCGAGTACGCGTTCCTCACCCGGGCACGCTCGGAGGTGTTGCGTGACGTCGGCTCGGCGCTCTCCCCGTTCGCCGCGTTCCTGCTGCTGCTCGGCCTGGAGACGCTGCCGCTGCGCATGCAGCGGCACGCCGACAACGCCAAGGCGGTGGCCCGATTCCTGCGCGAGCGTGACGAGGTCGCCTGGGTGTCCTTCCCCGTCTTCGACGACAACCCGTACACGGCGCTGGCGAAGAAGTACCTGCCGGCCGGGCCGGGCGCGGTGTTCGCGTTCGGCCTGAAGGGCGGCTACGAGGCGTGCAGGAAGTTCATCGCCTCGCTGGAGCTGGCGTCGCACCTGGCGAACATCGGCGATGCGAAGACGCTCGTCATCCATCCCGCGTCGACCACGCACCAGCAGGTGTCCGTGGAGGCCCGCGAGGCGGCCGGCGTCGGGAATGACCTGGTGCGCATCTCCGTTGGAATCGAGACGCTCGACGACATTCTCTGGGACCTGGACCGGGCCCTGGTCGCGACCAAGGAGGTGGCGTGATGCCCACGATCATCAGCCCGAACGAGGCGACGCACCAAGCGACGGGCGACGTTCCCGAAGCGTCCGCCGTGGAACGGCTGCAGATCCTGCGGGACGCGAAATCGGTGGCGCTGGTGGGGGTCTCGCCGAAACCCATCCGCGCCTCGAACTTCGTGGCGACCTACTTGGTGCGCACCCCGTTGACGGTCTACCCGGTCAACCCGATGGCCGACGAGGTGCTCGGGCTGAAGTGCTACTCCTCGCTGGCCGATCTGCCCGAGCCGCCCGACATCGTGGACATCTTCCGCTCGCCCGACGCCATCCCGGGCGTGGTCGACGAGGCGATCGCGGTCGGCGCCAAGGTGGTGTGGTTCCAGCTCGGCCTGCGGCATGACGAGGCCGCGCGCACGGCGCTGGACGCGGGGCTGCAGGTGGTGCAGGACCGGTGCCTGAAGATCGAGCACGCGCGGTTCGCCGGTGGGCTGCACTACGGCGGCTTCGTGACCGGAGAGATCAGCTCGCG
>CAZIIX010000320.1:0-3048 GCA_964539345.1 uncultured Actinomycetes bacterium
CGGCCGCGGCGGGTCCGGTGGCCCGAGGTGGAGCGCACCGCCGGGGCCGGCATCGTGGGCGTGTCCGGGGCGGGGGTGTCCGGGGCGGGCGCGTCCGGCGTGGGCGTGTCCGCGGTCGGCGCGTCCGGGGCGGGCGTGTCCGCGGTCGGCGTGTCCGGGGCGGGCGCGTCCGGCGTCGGCGTGTCCGCGGTCGGCGTGTCCGGGGTGGGCACGTCCGGGGAGGCTGCCTCCCCGTGGACCTCGTCATCCCCTCCGTGGGCCTCGTCATCGCGGCTCGCGGCGTCACCCGCCTCCCCGGCCCCCAGCGGGCCACCCGGGCCACCCGGGTCACTCGGGTCGCGCGGGTCATGCGGGCCTAGGGAATTCTCCGGGTAGTCGGGCACCGGTGCATCCTATCGGGTGGGGGCCGCGCGCTCCGCTGATCGCCGCGCCAGCCACCACTCTGCCATCCCGTACCCGACCGCCGCACCGACGGTGTTCGCGACGACGTCGACGACGCTGCCCATCCGCTCGGGCAGCACCACGGCCTGCGCGAGCTCGACCAGCGCGGACAGCGCGCAGCACGCCGCGACCACCAGGTACCGCCGCCGCCAGGCCCACGCGAGCGCGCCGAACAGGCCCAGCGGCAGGAACATCACCACGTTGGACAGGAATTCGATCAGGTCGAACGTGATCCACCGCGGCATCCACGTCTGGTGCACCTCGTGCAGCCACGCGGCCAGGCGCTGCTGACTCTCCAGCGCCGGCGGGCCGGGGGCGAACACGATGATCAGCACGGCGCACAGGGTCGCCGCCAGCAGGATCCGACTGACCTGGCGGCTGCTCACCCCCTCGATGCTACGGACCGTGACCACCTCCGCGGTCGCCGGTTATTCTGGTGGCGGTCCGGTATGCCCGAACCGGCGATCGGCCACGCCCGGAATGACTCTTCGTGATCAGAGGGGGGAATCGCGTGCGCAAGGCAGGCTGGATCGCGGTCGTGGCGTTCGTCGTCATCGACGCCGTGCTGATCGCCATCGCCCTGCGCCACACCCGCGCGCCCGAGGCGGCGGCCGACAGCGACATCGTGGTGGTCACGGTGACGCAGTCCGGCGCGTCCGAACCCGACCCCGTGTTCGGTGCCACGGGCCGCACCGGCGCGGCGGACGGATCCGGCGCGGCGGGCGGATCCGGCGCGGCGGGCGGATCCGGCGCGGCGGGCGGATCCCCGGCAGCCAGCATCGATCCCTCCGGCGCGTCGGGGGGCGCCACCCCGACCACATCCCGTTCGTCGCGCACGCCATCCACGACCGCCGGGACCCCCGCCACCACCGGAGCATCAACCACGCCCGCCTCGACCAGCCCGGCCACGTCCACCTCCCCGACCACCGACACCTCCTCCCCCACCACACCGTCGTCGTCCAGCAGCCACCAGGGCGCCGTGCCGCCCGCGGCCGAGCGCATCCTGCTGGACATGTCCAGCGATGGCTCCGTCATTCGCGCCCTCCGCGGCGAGTGCCCGGCCGATTCTCCCGCCCGCGTCGAGGTCTCCGATGACGGAGGATCCTCCTGGCGCACGGTCGAGACCGACAGCACCGCGATCCTGCGCGTGGGGGCGCAGCGCGACGGACTCTGGTATGTGGGAACGGATTCCGGCTGCGACCCGATCGAGCAGGACACCGATGACGGCGGCGCCACCTGGACCACGGGCGGGACGTCGGGCGCCTGGTACCTGGACGCCGACCCCGACGCCACGACGCTGCAGGGGCCGAACGCGCAGAGCGACGTGGGATGCGTCCCGGTGGCGCTGTCCGGAATCACGCTGCATGACGCCGCGGTCGCCTGCACGGACGGAAAGGTGCGTGTCACCGACGACGCCGGCGCGAGTTGGTCGACCGCGTCGACAGTGCCTGGCGTGGCGGGGATCTCGTTCGTCAGCGCGGACTCCGGCGTCGCCCTGGCTCCCCGCGGCGCGTGCGGGGCGGCGGTGCTGCGCACCAGCGACGGCGGCTCCTCGTGGTCGCAGGTCCGCTGCCTGGACGGATATCAGCCGCTGGCGATCGCGGCGGCCGGGGACGCGATCCGCGCGC
The DNA here is from genome assembly GCA_964539345.1 of uncultured Actinomycetes bacterium. Classification (GTDB taxonomy): domain Bacteria; phylum Actinomycetota; class Actinomycetes; order Mycobacteriales; family Nakamurellaceae; genus Nakamurella. The sequence goes on from CAZIIX010000320.1 coordinate 2,070, forward strand.
AGGTCGGCACGGTGCTCTATGGGTCCGATGATGACGGGGAGAGCTGGGAGATCCTTGATGGAGGACCGCAGTGACGGCGAGGGTGGTGCCGCTATGACGAGTCGTGCAGCTATGACGAGGTTCCTGCCATGAGCGCGCCGCGGCGGTGGCGGATCATGACCGTCTGCACCGCGAACCAGTGCCGCTCGCCGATGGCGCAGTTGATGCTTGCCCGCGCCCTGGGCCCGGACGCGCCGGTGCAGGTGTACTCCGCGGGGACCCGCACCTCGGACGGTCATCCGGTGACGGACCTGACGGCGGAGCAGTTGCTCGCGCGCGGGCTGGACCCGTCGGGCTTCGCCTCGTCGGCAATCACCGAGGCGCTGATCGAGCGCGCCGACCTGGTGCTCACCGCCACGCGCGAGCATCGGTCGGTGGTGCTCGAGCAGCTGCCGCTGGCGCTGCGTCGCACGTTCACGCTGCTGGAGTTCGCGCACGTCGCCCCGCAGGTGGTGGCCGCGGCGGCGGATGGGTCGGGCCCGGCGGTGGCGGACCTGCTCGACCTGGTGCGACGCTCCGCTGCGGTGCGGGGCACGGCGGAGGTCCCGGAGTACGACATCGCCGACCCGGTCGGGGGCCCGGCCGAGGGGTATCCCTATGCGGCGGGCGTCATCGAGGCGGCCACCGAGAGGATCGCCGCCGCGCTGCGGTCGGTCTTGCCCTGACCCCGCTCCTGCCCGCGCCCCTACCCCGCGTCTCCCGAGCCCCGCGCCCTCTCGCCCCGCGCCCTCTCGCCCTGCGCTTCACGCCGCGCCCCCCGCCCTCGCGCCCCGCGCTTCACGCCGCGCCCCCCTTTCGTTGTGGGTGTCTGAGCGCGTCACATAGACCGCGCTGGGACACCCACAACAGGGTGGCCCGGCTCCGCACCTCACCCCTCACCCGCGCGGGTGTCTGAGCGCGTCACATAGACCGCGCTGGGACACCCACAACGGGGCGGGGG
>CAZIIX010000321.1:0-3041 GCA_964539345.1 uncultured Actinomycetes bacterium
CGCGGCCCTTCCGGCTCATACCCGGAAGGGCCGCGTTCTTTGTCCGAGTTTGCGCCCGGCGTCCCGACAGACCGCGGTGACGCGCCGGTGCTGGATCGATTCCTTGCTGAAAAGCCCTTGCCCCGCGCCGCCGGGCAGGATACAAATCTTCTACACGGCCGATGCTGGCATGCTCGGCGCGGTGGATCAGGCACGCGGATTCGACTCACCGACCGCTGTGCGACGTCTACCGTCGCGGGCGGCCCTGGCCGTGTACCGAACGAGCGGACGCCATGTCCCGACGGGCGCCGTCGTGCTGCGCGCAGTGCGACCGGTCGCCCCGGCCCAGGCCGGAGGGAGGCGGGGTCCGATCGTTCGGAGGCGCGGTACCCCGCGTCGTCCGGCCCCCGCCGTGTGCGGTGGGCAGGTGACGCGAGCCGGGTAGACCCCCGGCGCCGCCCGCCCGTGCGGCATACGCAGGCGGTGCTGGCGAGGTCCGTGCGGCGGGGCCTCTTTTCGACTCATACTCGAGAAGGGGCCCCGCACCTTTCGCGTCCCGACACCCGCGACGCACGTCCGATATGCGCGCCGTGCCATCGACCCTGCCGGCCGGAGGTGCGCGGCCCAGTACCCTAGAGGCCATGGCGGATGACGGAGGCTCGGGGCAGCACGCTGCGCCGGGATCGGACCGGTCCGCCTCGACGCACCCCGCTGCCCCCGCTGCGCCGACGCCGCGGGTGATCGCCGTGGTCGTCGCCTACAACCGGCGCGATCTGCTCATCCGCAGCCTGGACGCGCTCGCCGCGCAGCAGCGCCCGGCCGATGGCATCGTCGTCATCGACAACGCCTCGACGGACGATACGGCCGATGTCGCGCGCCACCATCCGGCGCGCCCCGAGGTGCTGCGGCTGGAGACCAACACCGGCGGCGCCGGCGGATTCGCCGCGGGCATCGCGCACGCCATCGGCAGGATGGGCGCGGAGGCCGTGTGGCTGATGGACGACGACACCATCCCCACCCCGACGGCGCTCGGTGCGCTGGTCGACGCGTGCGAGCACTACCCCGGCCCGGTCGCGGTGGCCGGCAGCCGCGTGGTGTGGACCGACGGCCGGGACCATCCGATGAACACCCCGCGGGTGCGGCCGGGGGCGAGCGCGGCGGCACGCGCGGCGGCGTCCGCGGTCGGCGCGCTGCCGATCCGGTCGACATCCTTTGTCTCCATGCTCGTCTCGACCGATGCGGTGCGTCGCGTCGGGCTGCCGCTGGCGGACTACTTCATCTGGAACGACGACTTCGAGTATTCGACCCGGCTGCTCCGCAACGCCGTGGGGCTGCACGTGCGCGGCAGCGTCGTCGAGCACTGGACCAAGACGTTCGGCGCCACCGATGCGGACCCCGGCGCGCGGTTCTACTACGAGGTGCGGAACAAGATCTGGATGCTGTGCCGCTCCCGCTCGCTCGGCCCGATGGAGAAGGTGCTGTACGGCGGGTCCACGCTGCGCCGCTGGGTGCGCACGTTCGTGAAGTCCTCGTCGCGAAAGACGTTGCTGGGCGCCGCATTACGAGGCGCCAAGGACAGCCTCCGGCCGCCTCGCCCGACCGGGGCGGTGCTCGCCGATGTCGGTATGACGAGCACTCTCGACGACTTCCGCCGCGCGATCCGCTGGACGGATCCGACACCGGCCAGCGCCGAGCCGCTGCCGTTCTCGGTCCTGCTGCCGGTGTATGCCGGCGACCGGGCCGAGTTCCTGCGCCGCGCCTACGATTCCGCGACCGTCGAACAGCAGCGGCCGCCGAACGAGGTGGTCATCGTCCGGGACGGGCCGGTCGGGCCCGAGCTGGAGGAGGAGCTGGCCGACATCGAACGCCGCTCGACCGTCCCGGTCCGCGTCCTGCGGCTGGCCGAGAACGGCGGACTGGCGCGGGCGCTCACGGTCGGGCTGGCCGAATGCCGGCACGAGGTGATCGCCCGGGCGGACGCCGACGACGTCTCACTGCCGGAGCGGTTCGCCGTCCAACTGCCGGTCATCGAGGCCGGGGCGGACCTGGTCGGCTCGGCGCTGGTGGAGTTCGCCGACGACGAGAACGACCTCGGGGCGCTGCGGCTGATGCCGACCGACCCGGACGAGATCGCCCGGCGGGCACGGATCGCCGACCCGTTCAACCATCCCAGCGTGGTGTTCCGCAAGTCCGCCGTGCGGGCGGCCGGCGGCTACGAGCACCTGCACCTGATGGAGGACTACCTGCTGTTCGCGCGGATGATCGGCCGCGGCGCGGCGGTGGCGAACGTGCCGGACGTGCTGGTGAAGTACCGCGTCGGCGCCGGGTCCTACGCACGCCGCGGCGGGCGGGCGCTGTTCAAGGCGGAGGTGGCGCTGCAGGGAACGCTGCGGCGGGAACGGTTCGTCAGCACACCGCAGTACGCGCGGAACGTGGTCGTCCGCGGCGGCTACCGGCTGGTGCCCGAGTCGGCCCGCCGCGTCGCCTACCGCACCCTCGTGCTGCGCGGCCGGAGGAGCCGGGGCGAGATCGACGGACAGGAGGGCCGGCGGTGACCGACCTCGTCGTGGTCGGCGCGGGCTTCTACGGGCTGACCGTCGCCGAATGCCTGGCCGAGCGCGGCCTCCAGGTGACCGTGATCGAACGGCGCCGGCACATCGGCGGCAACTCCTACTCGTGGAACGAGCCGACCACCGGCATCGAGATCCACCCGTACGGCTCGCACCTGTTCCACACCTCCAACGAGCGAGTGTGGGCCTACGCCACCAAGTTCACCTCGTTCACCGACTACGTGCACCACGTCTACACGATCCATCGCGGCGAGGTGTTCCCGATGCCGATCAACCTGGGCACGGTCAACCAGTTCTTCCGCTCCGCGATGGGACCGGACGAGGCCCGCGCGCTGATCGCCGAGCAGGCCGCCGAGGTCACCGGCCACCCCAAGAACCTCGACGAGAAGGGCGTGTCGCTCGTCGGTCGGCCGCTGTATGACGCGTTCATCCGCGGCTACACCGCCAAGCAGTGGCAGACCGACCCACGCGAGCTGTCCGCGTCGATCATCG
>CAZIIX010000322.1:0-3037 GCA_964539345.1 uncultured Actinomycetes bacterium
GTAGGCGATGTTGTCCCGGATCGTGCCGCCGAACAGCCAGGTGTCCTGCAGCACCATGCCGACCTTGGATCGCAGGTCGTCGCGCGTCATGGTGGTGGTGTCCACCCCGTCCAGAGTGATGCGCCCGCCGGTGATCTCGTAGAACCGCATGATCAGGTTCACCAGGGTGGTCTTCCCGGCCCCGGTCGGTCCGACGATGGCGATCATCTGGCCCGGTTCGGCGACCAGCGACAGGTCGTCGATCAGCGGTTCGTCGGGCTGGTAGCGGAACGAGACACCTTCGAACGCGACGCGGCCGCGCGTTCCGGTGACCGGCACCGCGTCGGCGGGATCCGGCGACTGCTCCTCCGCGTCGAGCAGCTCGAACACTCGCTCGGCGGAGGCGACGCCGGACTGCAGCACGTTCGCCATCGAGGCGACCTGGCTCAACGGCATGGTGAACTGGCGCGAGTACTGGATGAACGCCTGCACGTCGCCGAGTGTCATGCTGCCCGAGGCCACCCGCAGCCCGCCGACCACCGCCACCAGCACGTAGGTGAGGTTCCCGATGAAGCGCGTCGCCGGCATGATGATGCCGGAGATGAACTGGGCCTTGAACGACGCCTCGAAGAGCTCGGCGTTCTTCTCGTCGAACTGTCGCTCGATTCCCTCGCGGCGATTGAACACGTTCACCAGTGCATGCCCGCTGAACGCCTCCTCGACCTGCGCATTGAGTTCGCCGGTGTGCTTCCACTGGTCGATGAACCGGCCTTGGCTGCGCTTGGCGATCATGGCCGTCACGATCACCGTCAGCGGCACCGCGACCAGCGCGATGAGCGCCAGCAGCGGCGAGATGATGAGCATCATCACCAGCACGCCGATGACGGTGAGCAGCGCGTTGAGCAACTGCGACATCGACTGCTGCAGCGACTGGGAGACGTTGTCGATGTCGTTGGTGACGCGCGAGAGCACCTCGCCGCGCGGCTGCGAGTCGAAGTACTTCAGCGGCACCCGATTGACCTTCGTCTCCACGTCGGCACGCAGTTGCAGCATGGCGTCCTGGACGACGAAGTTGAGCAGGTAGGCCTGCGCCCACATCAGGATCGACGAGGCGATATAGATGACGAAGACCCACAGCAGCACGGTGGCGAGCGCGTGGAAGTCGATGCCGACACCGGGGGTGACGTCCATGCCGGACAGCAGATCCGCCATGTCACTCTGGCCGTGCTCGCGCAGCTCGGTCACGACCTCGGCCTTCGTGGTGCCCGGGACGAAGTCGGGTTGCCGGCCGATGGTGGCGCCCATGAAGCCGTCGAAGACGATGTTGGTCGCCCGGCCCAGGATCTTCGGGCCGACCACGGACAGGATGATGCCGCCGATGGCCAGGGTGAACACCAGCGCCAGCTTCGCGCGGAACGGAGCGAGCCGGCCGAGCAGCCGTTTGGCGGAGGGGACGAAGTGATTGGCCTTCTCCGTCGGGCGGCCGACCATCGGGCCGTGGCCGTGCCCGCCGCGCCCGGATCGGGCCGCCTTGCGGATCACCGCAGCCTTGCCGGCGGACGGCTGCTGCGAGGTGCGTTCGTCGCTCATGCCTGTGCCTCCGCGGCGAGTTGCGAAGTGACGATCTCGCTGTACGTCTCGCAGCCCTCGACGAGCTCGTCGTGGGTGCCGACGCCGACGATGCGGCCGTCCTCCAGGACGACGATCTGGTCGGCGTCCCGGATGGTGGACACGCGCTGCGCGACGATGATCACGCTGGCTCGGCCGGTGTACGGACGCAGTGCGGCGCGCAGCCGCGCATCGGTGGCGATGTCCAGCGCGGAGAACGAGTCGTCGAACAGGTAGATCTCCGGGCGGCGCACCAGGGCCCGGGCGATCGCCAGCCGCTGCCGTTGCCCGCCGGAGACGTTCGTGCCGCCCTGCGCGATCGTCGCGTCCAGCCCGCCCGGCATGGCCCGGACGAAGTCGGTGGCCTGCGCGACGCGCAGCGCCTCCCAGAGCTCCTCGTCGGTGGCGGACTCGTTGCCGAACCGCAGGTTCGAGGCGACCGTGCCGGAGAACAGGTAGGACCGCTGCGGCACCAGCGCCATCGTCGACCACAGCTCGTCCGGGTCGAGGTCGCGGACGTCGACTCCGTCGACGAGCACCTGCCCGCCGGTCGCGTCGAACAGCCGCGGGATGAGCGAGACGAGGGTGGACTTGCCGGCGCCGGTCGATCCGATGATGGCCGTGGTCCGCCCCGGGTGCGCCGTCAGCGAGATGTGGTGCAGCACCGGATCATCGGCACCGGGATAGGAGAAGCTCACGTCGCGCATCTCGACCTCGCCGGACGCGGCCCCGATCGGCCGTGGGTGTGCCGGCGGGACGACCGAGGTGTCGGTGCCGAGCACTTCGCCGATGCGTTCGGCGCACACCGACGCACGGGGGATCATCACCATCATGAACGTGGCCATCATGACCGACATCAGGATCTGCATCAGGTAGGACAGGAAGGCGGTGAGCGTCCCGACCTCGATCGCGCCGCCGTCCACGCGATGCCCGCCGAACCACAGCACGGCGACCGACGAGGCGTTCATCACGAGCATGACGACCGGGAACATCAGCGCCAGCAGTTTGCCCACGCGCAGCGCGGTGTCGGTCAGTTCGACGTTCGCCGTGCGGAACCGGCGGGTCTCGTAGTCCTCGCGGACGAACGCCCGCACCACGCGCACGCCGGTGATCTGCTCGCGCAGCACCCGGTTGACCGCGTCCAGCTTGCGCTGCATCAACCGGAACTGAGGCACCATGCGGACGACGATGAGTCCGACGGCGAGCACCAGCACCGGCACCGAGACGAGCAGCAGCCAGGACAACCCCACGTCCTGCTGGAGCGCCATGATGATGCCGCCGACGCACATGATCGGGGCGACGATCATCAACGTGCAGGACATCAGCACGAGCATCTGGATCTGCGTGACGTCATTGGTGTTCCGGGTGATCAGCGACGGGGCGCCGAAGTGCTGCACCTCGCGCTCGGAGAACGTGCCGACGTGGTGGAAGACGGCCCCGCGCACGTCCC
>CAZIIX010000323.1:0-3036 GCA_964539345.1 uncultured Actinomycetes bacterium
GCCGCGCGCTGGACGGCGACGGTCCGGCGCTGCTGCCGATCGCGTCCGACGATCCGCGCGGCGCGGAGATCGCCCGCGCCTGGGCCGGTCCGCTCGCGCCCGGCGAGGACGATCCGGACGATCCGACGGCGCTGGTGGTCACGACGTCCGGGTCGACCGGCAGCCCCAAGGCCGTGCTGCTGCCCGCGGGCGCGCTGGAAGCCTCGGCGGCGGCCACCGCCGACCGCCTGGGCGGGGAGGGTCGGTGGCTGCTCACGCTGCCCGCGCATCACATCGCCGGGATGCAGGTGCTGCTGCGCGCCGCCCGGTCGGGCACCGAGCCGGTGGTCATGGACCGTGGAATGCCGTTCACCGCAGCGCGTTTCGCCGCGGCCGCCGCGAAGGTCCCTGGGCCGCGCCGCTATGTGTCGTTGGTGCCGACCCAACTGCGCCGGGTACTGGCCGACCCCGAGGCGACCGCGGTCGCGGCCGGGACGTTCGACGCGATCCTGGTCGGCGGGGCCGCCACTCCCCCGGCGCTGCTCTCCGATGCCCGCACCGCCGGGCTGCGCGTCGTGACGACCTACGGCATGACGGAGACCTGCGGCGGCTGCGTCTATGACGGGGTTCCGTTGCCCGGCGCGTCCGCGACGATCGACGAGTCCGGGGCGGTGGTGCTCAGCGGGCCGATGGTGGCGCGCGGCTACCGGGGGATGCCGGACCATCCGGCCTTCGCCGTGACCGGCTCGTTCGTCACCTCGGACGCCGGTGCGCTGGATGGCGGGGTGCTGCGGGTGGCCGGCCGGCTGGACGACGTGATCGTCACCGGAGGGGAGAACGTCGCCCCGGCACCGGTCGAGGAGGCCCTGGCCGGGTTGGACGGCGTCGCCGACGCCGTGGTCGTCGGCGTGCCGGATCCGCAGTGGGGGCAGGCGGTGGCCGCCGTCATCGTCGCCTCGGCCGGTCGGAAGTGGAGCCTGCCGGAGCTGCGCGCGGCGCTGGCGATGCTGCCCGCCCCGGCGCGGCCGCGCCGGCTGGTGACGGTCGACGCCATCCCGCAGCTACCCTCCGGCAAGCCGGACCGGCGGGCCGCGCGGGAGCTGGCCGAGCAGCAACCGGACGAGCAGCGCCCACCGGAGGCACCCGCGGCCCGTCATGCGCGCAGGGCTCAGGGTTCTCGGATAGGTCGCTGATTCGTTGGCGAGTAGCACCGCTGCCAAAGCTCCGCGCTGCGCCTCACCGCCTTGGCAATCCCAGCCGACACGCTGTCACCACAGGTCACAGACCAACATCACACCCAGACACGGCACCCGGGTGAGAAAACCTCAGTGTCTACGTGTGCGCCGACGGAACCGCACTAGCAGTGGCGCCGGAGACATGGTGGATTGGCTGCCTGTACGCGTCGTACGAAGTGCACTGCTGACTCTCTTGTAACGCTTGAAGAGCGTCGCTGGATAAGCCATGTAGGGAGGATAGGAGATGAGCAACGAGCACGCCTGCGTTATCGAACGCTGGTACCGCGTGCATCGCGACGCTATTCAACGCTATGCGGTACGCCGTGTAGGGCCCAACGTAGCCGAGGAGGTCGTCTCGGAGGTCTTTGCGGCCGCTCTGGAGGCTCATGTCAAGCCGTGCAGTTCCGAAGTATTGCCGTGGCTCTACGGTATTGCCAGACATATCGTGGCGAAGGTCCGCTACGGCTATGCACGCCAACATGCGCTCGACGAGAAGCTGCAAGGCTCGGTCAACGCAGATCCTGGCGCAGATGTAGCAAATTCGGTCGTCTCGCGTGATTGGGTGCGCTCGGTCCTCGCCAGTCTCGATATGGACAACGCTGAGCTCCTGCGACTCATCGCATGGGAAGGGCTGGACACAGCGTCCGCAGCAAAGGTTCTCGGTATTCGTCCTGGAACGGCACGGGTCCGACTCCATCGCCTTCGCCGACGGCTCCAGCATCAGCTTTCGTCCCGCACATTGGAACTTCTAGTCGATGGAGAGAGCCAATGAACACCCGTAGCGACGAAGAATTCGTCCGGCGGATCTTCGCCGGACACAATCCGGCCCCCGAGCCGCAAACCATCAATGTCACTGTGGCGCACCGGAAGACTTCGGCCGATTCCAGTCAGGGCCATCTGGTGCCGCGACCGCGACGCCGCCGATGGCAAACCCCGCTCATCGCGGCAGCGCTCGTACTCGTTGTGCTGGCGGGCGGCTCAGCGGCCCTAATGGGCGGCTTCGAGCAGGCGAATCGCGCCTCCTCGCCTGGCGTGGGTGACGAAGCCTCGGGGAACGCTCCACGGTCGCAGCCAGACATCAGCGCTGAAGGCCGCGTAGCATATGCCTGCTCCCTCGCGTTGGACGCACAGCGCCATGGCGAGGTCGCCACTTGGAGTATCGGCGTCGGATCGCGGTCCGGCCCTGCCTGGCAGGAACTGGCAGCCGTTCCAGGGTTGCTTAGCGCTTTGGTCGGCGCAGCACCGGTCGGCTACCCTGAGCTTCGCGATGCTGGCGCAAATCTCGCTTCGGGCGTTGCAAGTCTCGAATTGACCAAGGCACAGCAGGGTCTGAACAGTCTCGTGGCATGGTGCACGACGCATCCCAAGAAGCGACAGCCGCGTGCCAACGAAATGGCGAGTCGCGTGTCCTATGCTTGCGCCCTCGCTCGCGATGCCTCCACCTACGGCCCCATCGACGTCGAGGCGTGGAGTATTACAACTGGCGACGGTGCCGGGGCTCCGTGGCGCAATCTCACGGCGATCCCTGGACTGTTGGGCGTGAATATCGGCCTGACTCCGGAAGGATTCAAACAGCTAAGCGACGCCGCAACGGACATACAACTTGGTGTTATCCACATGGATTTGGCAAGGGCTCAGGCCGGCCTGAATGAGTTCACGAAACGTTGCCCAGACTAATCGACTACGCCTGCTGTCGGTTCCCGCCATCGTCCCCCGCGGCACCCGCAGAACCAGTCTTCGTCACGCAGCCAGGGCACCAGACGTCGCCGTCATCGTCGCCTCGGCCGGTCGGAAGTGGAGCCTGCCGGAGCTGCGCGCGGCG
>CAZIIX010000324.1:0-3031 GCA_964539345.1 uncultured Actinomycetes bacterium
GGCCGGTGCTGCATGCGGCCGACGACGCGGCGCTCGAACCAGATCATGAACAGCGTCAGCAGCAGCAGCACGGCGAAGATCACGACCGCCTTGATCAGCATGAGCCAGACGGGGTCGTTGGCGAGCAGCGGCGCGACCGACCCGTCGGGGTCCAGCACCGGAGTCTCACGCGGGTTCACTTCATGCCCCCCATTCCGGCGACCCGATCACCGAGTCGCCCTTCCGGGTCGTCCGGCAGCACGTCCGGCATCTCGACCAGCGCGTCGGCCGGTGCCTTGGCCACGTCGACCGGGTCGCCGACGGTGGCGCCGATGCGGGCGGCGACCGACTCGCCGGCCACCCGGGCGGGCAGCCAGACGGTGCCGTCCGCGATCGTGGTGAGCATGGCAGGCAGGATGAGCGTGCCGGCCGGGCCGGACACCTGCACCAGGTCGCCGTCGGCCACGCCGAGCCGGTCGCCGACCTCCCGGGAGATCCTCGCCACGACCGGGCGCCGGGTGCCCACCAGGTTCGGTTCGGCGTCCTCGGCGCGGCTGCCGTCCAGCAGCATCCGGTGGGTGGCCAGCCGGAGTTGGCCGGCCCGCGGGGTCGGCCAGGGCCGTGCCGGGGCGGGCGCCGCCGATGCCGGGGACGCGGCGGCCGCGTCGAACTGGCCCAGCCGGGCCAGGTCCTCGGACGCCGCCTTCGGGGTCTGGGTGAACAGGTCGACGTCCATCTCGACGCCGAGCGTGTCCAGCACGCGCGCGTCGTCGAGGCCGCCGGCGCTGGTCAGCGCCGTGTTGAACGGGCGGACCCGGCCCTCCCAGTCCAGGTAGGCGCCGGACTTCTCCGGTGCGGCCGCCACCGGGAGCACCACGTCGGCGCGGTCCGTGACGGCGCTGCGCCGCAGTTCCAGGCTGACGACGAATCCGGCCGCCTCGATCGCCGCGCGGGCCGCGGCGGGATCGGGCAGGTCGTCGAGTTCGACGCCGCCGATCAGCAGGCCGCCGAGGTCGCCGGCGGCGCTGGCGGCCAGGATCGCGGACGTGTCCCGGCCGGCGGCGGCCGGAACGGTCACGCCCCAGGACGATTCCACCTGCGCGCGGGCGGCATCGTCGGAGACGGGGCGCCCGCCGGGCAGCAGGGTCGGCGCCACGCCCATCTCCAGCGCCCCGCGTTCGCCGGCGCGGCGCGGCACCCAGGCCAGCGCGGCACCGGTGGCGTCGGCCAGCGCGCCGGCCGCGGTGAGCAGTCCGGGCACCTGCGCGGCGCGCTCGCCGACCAGGATGACGGCGCCGTCGTCGCGCAGCCCGGCGGCGACCTCGTCGTCGCCCTCGGCGAGCGCCCGCACCGCGGCGACCTCGTCACCGGGTGCGGCGCCGATCAGCGTGCCGCCCATCTTGTTCAGCCCGAGCGTGGCCCACGGCGCGACCGAGGCGACCCGGGTGCCGTGGCGGCGCGCCGCCTTGCGCAGCCGCAGGAACATGATGGGGCACTCGTCCTCCGGCTCCAGCGCCACCAGCAGCACCTGCCGGGCGGCCTCGAGCCGGCGGTAGGTCACCCCGCCGTTGTCCGGCCCGGTGCCCAGCACCCGCCCGGACAGGAAGTCGAGCTCCTCGGCGGAGTGCGCGCGGGCGCGGAAGTCGATGTCGTTGGTGCCCAGCGCCACGCGGGCGAACTTGGCATAGGCGTACGCGTCGGTGACGGTCAGCCGGCCACCGGCCAGCACGCCGACGCCGCCGGCACCCTTCGCCTTGAGCAGCCCGCGGGCCGCGACGGCCATCGCGTCGGTCCAGGAGGCCGGGACCAGGTCGCCGTCGGCGTTCCGGACCAGCGGTGTGCGCAGCCGGTCATCCGCGGTGACGTAGCGGAAGGCGAACCGTCCCTTGTCGCAGTTCCACTCCTCGTTGACCTCGGGGTTGTTGCCGGCGTAGCGGCGCAGGATCCGCCCGGAGCGGTGGTCGGTGCGCAGCTCGCAGCCGGCGGCGCACAGCTCGCAGATCGTCGGGGCGGACTTCAGGTCGAACGGGCGGGACCGGAAGCGGTAGGCGGTCGACGTCAGCGCACCCACCGGGCAGATCTGGATGGTGTTGCCGGAGAAGTAGGACTGGAAGGGCACCTTCGGCCCGGTGCCGACCTGCTGGCGCACGCCGCGGCCGAGCATGTCGATGAACGGGTCGCCGGCGATCTCCTCGGAGAACCGGGTGCAGCGGTAGCACAGGATGCACCGGTCGCGGTCGAGCAGGATCTCGGTGGAGATCGGGATCGGCTTGACGAACGTGCGCTTGGCCTCCTTGAAGCGCGATTCGCCGTCGCCGTGGCCCAGCGACTGGTTCTGCAGCGGGCACTCGCCGCCCTTGTCGCACATCGGGCAGTCCAGCGGATGGTTGGTGAGGATGAACTCGATGTTCGCCCGCTGGGCGCGTTCGGCGATGGCGCTGGTGAGCTGCGTGTTGACGACCATGCCGTCGGCCACCGCCACCGCGCAGGACGGCTGCGGTTTGGGCATCTTGCGGCCGCCCATCTCCACCTCGACCAGGCACTGCCGGCAGGCGGCGATCGGTTCGAGCAGCGGATGGTCGCAGAACCGGGTGATCTCGATGCCCATGCGCTCGCAGGTGCGAATGATCATCTCGCCCTTCGGCGCGATCACGGAGGTGTCGTCGATGGTGAGGTGGACGTAGCCCTCCGGAACGGGGGTGTCCGTGTCCCAGACGGGACCCAGGATCTCGGTCGTCGTCATATCACTGTGCCCATCGTTGTGCTCGTCATATCAATGCATCTCAATCAGTTGCTGCTCGGCGAGCGGCGGCGGTGTCACGCCGGTGACCATGTCGACGAACTCCTGCCGGAAGCCGGCGATCGCGCTGGACACGGACGTGGCGGCACCGTCGCCGAGCGCGCAGAACGCCCGGCCGAAGATGTTGTAGGCCACGTCGTCCAGGGTGTCGATGTCCTCGAGGGTGCCCCGGCCGGTGATGATCCGCCGCAGCGTCTTGCTCATCCACGCGGTGCCCTCCCGGCACGGCGCGCACTTGCCGCAGGACTCGTG
>CAZIIX010000325.1:0-3019 GCA_964539345.1 uncultured Actinomycetes bacterium
GTACATGGCGGTGTCCGCCCGCGAAATCAACGCCTGGTCGGAGCCGTCGCCGTCCAGCGGTGCCACGCCGATCGAACAGCTCAGGGCCGGCGGGGTGACCGCCAGCAGCCGCTCGGCGATCGTCATCCCCTCGGCCCCGTCACATCCCGGGAGCACGACGGCGAACTCGTCGCCCCCGATCCGCGCGAGGGTGTCCACGTGGCGCAGGCAGCCCTGCCACGCGTGCGTCGCGGCAACGAGCGCCTCATCGCCGGCGACATGTCCGCGTGTGTCGTTGAGCACCTTGAAGTCGTCCAGGTCGACGAGCAGCACGGTGAGGTTCCGGCCTCGCTGGGTGGCGGTCGCGATCGCGGAGTCGAGCACGGACTCGAACTTGCGCCGGTTGGCCACACCGGTGAGCGGGTCGGTGATCGTCAACCGGCGCAGCCGGGCGGCCAGCCCGCCGACGACAGCGGCGACCGTGCCGCACGTCCCCACGGTGAAGATGACCTGCGGCAGCCAGGCGTGGCTGTTCGCGCCCACCAGGCCGGCGATCTCCATGACGGTGATCAGGACGATCAGCGCCGCCACCGGGATCGGCCGGAAGTAGATGGCGGCCAACACCGCCACCCAGACGTAGATCATGGCCACGGCGACACCGACCGGTTGCGCGGCGCCGACCAATATCTGGTTCGAGGCGACCGCACCGATGCTGAGCGCGAAGACCAGGTAGCCCACCGGTGCGGAGACGCGGTGCGCCCACACGACCAGGGCAACGCCCACGAGCACGCCGGCACCGGTCAGGAACGCGGCGAGCGCATGATCGAGGTCCGACCAATTCGGGAGCCCGACGAAGGTGATCCATCCCAGGATCGACCCGAGGATGTACAACCAGCCGATGACCCGGCCGCGCTGCCGCCGCACGGGGATCGAATCGTCCACCGACAGCCATGCCGCCAGCGCACGCAGGCGGCGGTCGATGTCCACTCGCTGAGCGTAGTCCCCCCGATCTGCCCCGGCGGGCGACCGCACGACCGCCGGGGCCGGTCGTCACGACTCCGGCGGCAGGAAGAACGCCTCCAGCGCCGACACGTACATCTCCATGTCGCGCGCCCCGACGAGTTCCCGCGCCGAATGCATGGACAGCATCGGCGCACCGAAGTCGACCGTCTGCGCACCGGTGCGGGCGGCGGTCACCGGCCCCACCGTCGAGCCGCACGGCAGGTCCGACCGCGTGACGAACCGCTGCATCGGCACGCCGGCCTGCTCGCACGCCAGTGCGAACGCGGCCGCGCCCGGCGAGCCCGTCGCATACCGCAGCTGGTTGTTCACCTTGAGCACCGGCCCGCCGCCGATCGTGATGTGGTGCTCCGGTTCGTGCCGGTCGACGTAGTTCGGATGAGTGGCGTGCGCCATGTCACCGGACGCGATCACCGTACCCGCCATGGCCCGATGGAAATCCTCACGAGATCCTCCGCCGGACAACACGATCCGCTCCATCACCACGGGAAGCAAGGAGGATTGGGCACCCCGTTCTGAGACGCTGCCGACCTCCTCGTGGTCGAACATCACCAACAGCGGAATCACCGATGACGAGGCCCCGGACTGCACCCGATCGATCAATGCGCGGGTGGCCGCGAAGCACGTGGCGAGGTTGTCCATCCGGCCGGCGGCGACCAGATCGCCCTCCATACCGATGAGCGCAGGGGGCTGGACATCGTGCGTCATGATGTCCCACGCCAGCACATCCGCCTCGCCGACACCGACGGCCTCCGCGAGAAACGCTGCGAAATCGCGCTTGTCGTGATCGAGCGCCCAGATCGGCGCGAGATGCTGCTGTTGATTCAGCCGCACGCCCTCGGAGTTCACCGCGCGATCGAGGTGGACCGCCAGCTGTGCCACGCGGAGGAGCGGCCGGTCGATGCGCACCAGCAGCGTGCGCACCCCCGCAGGGTCCAGACCCGGTGCCACACAAACACTGTCACCACCGCCGGCCGAGCCGTCACCTGCGTCATCACCGCCGCCGTCACCTGCATCATCGCCACGGCCCGGGGACGTCGGCGTGCCCGGCGGCAGCGCATCGGCGCGGACGGAGACGCGACCGGACAGTCCGAGGTCGCGGTCGAGCCAGGAGTTCAGCAGTGGCCCTCCGTAGACCTCGACGCCGAGCTGCGCGAATCCCGCCCGCCGCACATCGGGCCGCGGCTTGATGCGGAGGTTCGGGCTGTCGGTGTGCGCACCGACCACGCGAAACGGCCGCGGCGCCGCGCCGCGCCCCGAGGCCGCCCCGCCGGCGGCACCGGCGGGGTTCGTGGCACCCGCGGCACCCTCGGTCGACCATGCCACCAGCGACCCGCCGCGAACGAGGTAGTAGCGGCCCGGATCGGTGGGGAACGCGGAGACCTCCGTCATACCGGTGAATCCCGCGCTCTCCAGGAGGCGTGCGGTCTCCCGACACGCGTGGAACGGCGACGTCGCCCTGCGCGCATAGTCCATCAGGCCGGCGGCGATATCAGTGCTCATGGGTCCACTCTTCCATCACCGGGACGGGGCAGGCAGAGCGAGGGACCGGGGCCGTCGCCGCGACGCGCGCGAACCGCCCATCGCACAATGCCAGACATCCATCGCCAAAGCAGGCAAACTTGGCACATGACGAACGATGGTCGCGCCACCGTGCCGACAGTCGGAGACCACATCGAACTGCACGACCCGCGGGGCAGATCCGTGGTCGGGCACATCCATCGGACGGCCGAGGACGAGATCGTGATCGCCCTGCCGGCCAACACCGCCGACAACACGTCACCGGCCCGCGGTGAGCCGCTCGAACTGCGCTGGCCGACCCGGTCGGGCGTGATGGTCCGCCCCGTCACCCTGACCGACCTCGCCGGTGCGAGCCAGCTGCAGCTCTGGACGGTCATCCCGGCAGGCCCGCCCCGGTTCGAGCAGCGTCGCCACGAACCGCGGGTGCCGCTCGACGGCCCCGTCACACTCGCCGTCCACATCGATGACGACCCGCAGCCGGAACCGGGTGCAGACCCCG
>CAZIIX010000326.1:0-3008 GCA_964539345.1 uncultured Actinomycetes bacterium
GGTCGTTGCGGCCCAGGTCGACGAGCATGACGTGCTCGCTGCGTTCCTTCTCGTCCGCGAGCAGGTCCTTGGCCAGCAGCGCGTCGTCCTCGTCCGTGGCACCGCGCGGCCGGGTGCCGGCGATCGGGTGCATCGTCACGGCCTCGTCATGCACGGTCACCAGGGCCTCGGGCGACGAGCCGATGATCCACACCGGGTCGCCGTCCGGCGTGGGCACGTGCAGCAGGTACATGTACGGGCTGGGGTTGGTGGTGCGCAGCACCCGGTAGATGTCGAATGCGCGCTCGGCGGTCCGCTCCGCCCCGGACACGCCCAGGTCGACGTCGAAGCGCTGCGAGATCACCACCTGGAAGGCGTCGCCGGCGACGATGTGCTCCTGCACGCGGGCCACACTCTCGAGGTAGTCGTCCGGCGGCGTGCGGCGCCGGAAGACCGGTTCCGGACGCTCGAAGCTGGCGGCGGGGAGTGCGGACGGGCTGCCCAGGGCGGCGGTCATCGCGTCCAGCCGGCCGACCGCGTCGGTGTAGGCCGCGTCGATGCGCTCGTCGCTGCCGTCCCAGTTGATGGCGTTGGCGATGAGCGTCACCGTGCCCTGGTGGTGGTCGAGGGCGGCCAGGTCGGTGGCCAGCAGCATGGCCATCTCCGGGGCGCGGATCTCGTCCGGGGTGGCGGCGCCGGTGTCGACGCGCTCCAGCCGGCGCACGATGTCGTACCCGAGGTAGCCGACGAAACCGCCGGTCAGCGGCGGCAACCCGTCCAGCGGCTCGGTCTGCAGCAGGCGCAGCGACGCGGCGAGGACGTCGAGCGGGTCGCCGGCGTCGGGCAGCCCGGCCGGGACGGTACCGAGCCAGGTCGCCTGTCCGCCGGACTCGGTCAGCACGGCCCGGCTGGCGACACCGACGAACGACCAGCGCGACCAGGACCGGCCGTGTTCGGCGGACTCGAGCAGGAACGTCCCGGGGCGGTGGGCGGCGAGCGTGGCGTACAGGCTCACCGGGGTCAGACCGTCGGCGACCAGCCGCCGACTGACCGGGATGACGCGCCGCCCAGCCCGGTCCAGCGCGAGGTCACGGAAGGTGTCGCGGTCCGGGGCGGTGGTCCCCAGGGCGGGCAGATCGTCACGCACACCGCTCATTGTGCCGTCCTGCCCGTCGGTGCCCTGCCGCCGGTCGCCGGCCGTCCGCGGATCACGGCCGCGCGCGCAGGACGCGGTCCTGGAAGCAGCTGCGGGTGCCGGTGTGGCAGGCCGGGCCGGTCTGGTCCACCAGCAGCAGCAGGGTGTCGGCGTCGCAGTCGTAGCGCAGTTCGACGACGCGCTGGTGGTTGCCGGACGTCTCGCCCTTGACCCAGTACCGACCGCGGGACCGGGAGAAGTAGGTCGCGGCGCCGGTGTCCAGCGTGCGCCGCACGGCCTCGGCGTCCATCCACGCCAGCATCAGCACCTCGCGGGTGTCGAACTGCTGCGCGATGACCGGCACCAGGCCGTCGGCGTTGAACGCGAGGTCGGCGATCGCCAGCGCCGGCCCCCGTGGCGGTGGCTGCGCTGTCGGCGGCTGCGTCATGGCTGGCTGCGTCATGCTCGGTTCCGTCATCGCCGGCTCCGGAACGGTTCCCGGACCGGGTGGCCGCCCGCGGCCAGCGCCCGCTTGACGTCGGCGATGGTGAACTCGCCGAAGTGGAACACCGAGGCGGCCAGGACCGCGTCCGCGCCCGCATCGACCGCCTCGACGAAATGACGCAGTTCCCCGGCGCCGCCCGAGGCGACCAGCGGGACGGACACGGCGGCGCGCACGGCCGCGAGCATGGCGGTGTCGAAACCGTCCTTGGTGCCGTCGGCGTCCATGGAGGTCAGCAGGATCTCCCCGGCGCCGGACTGCTGTGCCTGGACCGCCCAGGCGACCGCGTCGATGCCGGTGCCGCGCCGGCCGCCGTGCGTGGTGACCTCGAACCCGGACGGGCACAGCGCCGCGCCTTCGCCCGCCCGCGCGGTGGCGGCGCCGACCCGCCGCGCGTCGATGGCGATGACCACGCACTGCGACCCGAACCGCTGCGCGGCCTCGGACAGGAACTCGGGGCGTGCCACGGCGGCGGAGTTGATCGAGACCTTGTCCGCGCCGGCGCGCAGCAGCGCATCGATGTCCTCGACCGTGCGCACTCCCCCGCCGACGGTCAGCGGGATGAACACGTTCTCGGCGGTGCGGCGGATCATCTCGTAGGCGGTCTGCCGGTTGTCCGAGGTGGCGGTGATGTCCAGGAACGTCAGCTCGTCGGCGCCCTCGTCGTTGTAGCGGGCGGCGAGTTCGACCGGGTCGCCGGCGTCGCGCAGCCCGACGAAGTTGACGCCCTTGACGACACGGCCCTCGGACACGTCCAGGCACGGAACCACGCGGATGGCAACGCTCACGCCGTCCAGCCTACGGTGACGCGCCGGGCCTGCGTGCCGGGACCGGGAGTCGGCACACAGCGGCGGCGGTCAGCTTCGCGGGTTCTTCCAGGACGGCCACTGCTTGGCGACATAGACGTTGGTGTCCTTCTCCCGCGGGCATCGGGTGCAGGCGCGGTAGCCCTGCTTCTCCAGCCCGCCGCTCTCCGGATTCGGATCGGGGAAGTCGACGAAGTGGTGCAGACCGATGACGCACAACCAGGACCGTCGCATCGCCATCGTCCCTCCGTATGGGGTGCCACCTGCGATGACCCGATGATACTGCGGCGGCGCCGAGGCGGCGTCGGTGCGGAGTCGGTGCGGAGTCCCTGGCGTGCGCGTCCGTGGCCGGCGCTACCCGCCGACGGCCGCCAACGCCTCGGGCACGGTGAACGCGCCCGCGTACAGCGCCTTGCCGACGATCGCCCCCTCCACCCCGATGTCGGCCAGCGACGCCAGGGCCGCCAGGTCGTCCAACGAGGAGACGCCGCCGGAGGCGACCACGGGGGCGGAGGTGCGCTCGCACACGCTGCGCAGCAGGTCCAGGTTCGGCCCGCGCAGCGTGCCGTCCTTGGTGACATCGGTG
>CAZIIX010000327.1:0-3007 GCA_964539345.1 uncultured Actinomycetes bacterium
ACAGCGCCAACTGGTCGAACCGGATGATCCTGGGCGACTCCCTGCAGGTGATGGCCTCGCTCGCGGAGCGAGAAGACCTGCGCGGCAAAGTGCAGATGATCTATATCGACCCGCCATACGGCATCAAGTTCGGCTCGAACTGGCAGGCGTCCGCGCGTAATCGAACCGTGCGTGACGGCAAGGTGGAGGACGCCGCGCGGGAGGCCGAACAGATCAAGGCTTTTCGCGACACCTGGGAGCTCGGCATCCACTCGTACCTGTCGTACCTGCGGGACCGCCTGCTGGTTGCCCGGGAGATGCTGACGGAGACGGGATCGTGCTTCGTGCAGATCGGCGACGAGAACGTGCATCTCGTGCGGAGCCTGATGGATGAGGTGTTCGGGCCAGAGAACTTCGTGTCGCTTATTTCGTTTCGAACGACAAGCGGCGCCGGAAGCTTCGCGGGTGGGACGAATGTGCTCGCATCAACCAACAACTATGTGGTCTGGTACGGCCGGAATCTGGAGACCATCAAGTACCACCAGCTCTATCTGCCGAAGGGGGTGGACGAGGCAGGCGGTGGCCAGTACACCTGGATCGAGTTGCCCGACGGGACACGGCGCCGAGGATCGTACGACGAATTGCGTGAGCCCGCGTCGGGACGGGTCTTTCGACCAGCGCCATTCACATCACAGACGACTCGCGTGGGGCAAACGACCGTCTTCCCTATCGACGTGGCCGGAAAGAGCTACCGGCCTTCGAAGGGAGGCTGGAAGACGAATGCCGATGGAGTCGCGAAGCTCAAGAGCGCGGATCGATTGCTCGGTATCGGCAACACCCTGACGTACGTTCGCTACCTCGGAGACTTTCCAGCCTTTCCCATTAACAACTTCTGGCCGGACACCGTGACATCGGGTTTTGCGGATCCCAAGATTTACGTGGTACAGACCAACGCGCGAGTGGTCGAGCGCTGCATGCTGATGTGCACAGATCCCGGCGACCTCGTCATCGATCCCACCTGCGGATCCGGCACCACCGCGTTCGTCGCCGAGCAGTGGGGGCGGCGGTGGATCACCATCGACACCTCTCGCGTGGCATTGGCTCTCGCTCGGCAGCGGCTCATGGGAGCGAAGTACCCCTACTACCTGAAGGCCGACTCGCACGAGGGACGCAAGAAGCTGCTGGAGACGACCGGCCAGGAGCCGCCGACTACCACGCCGACGAACGACATCCGACACGGCTTCGTCTACGAACGGGTACAGCACATCACGCTCAAGTCCATCGCGAACAACCCGGACATCCACGAAGGCATGTCGCGCGAGGAGATCGACGCGGCGATCAAGCGGCACGCGGACTACGAGCTGCTCTATGACAAGCCCTACGAGGACAAGAACATCGTCCGCGTCACGGGGCCGTTCACCGTGGAGTCGCTCTCGCCGCACCGCTCCCTGGCATTCGCCGGAAGCCCAGATGGCGAAGACCGCGAGTCAGTCAGCGAACAGCTCGGCGCCGAGCAGCCGGACTCGGCGAACTTCGAGCAGTCCGTGCTGGACAACCTCGCGAAGGCCGGCATCCAGAACGGCCGCCGGAACGAGCGCATCCACTTCGAATCCGTCGAACCGTATGCAGGGAAGTACATTCAGGCCGTCGGCGTACGGCGCAGAGGCGCTGACGACGGAGCGCAGGCCGATGACTCCGTCATAGCTGATGACGGTCCGGCACCGACACGGGTCGGCATCGCATTGGGGCCCCAGTACGGGACCGTCGGGCAGCGTTTCGCCGCGGACGCAGTAAAGGAAGCCGTCGCCGCGGGGGATATCGACCTGCTGGTGGTGCTCGCGTTCGCATTCGATCCGACCGTCGTCGAGCTGACCGAGGCGGACGGCGTCACGGTGGACGCGTCGCGGGAGGGGTTCGCGAGCGTCAACGAACGCACTCTGGGGCCGATCAAGCTGCTGTTCGTCAAGATGAACGTGGACCTGCTGATGGGTGACGCGCTGAAGAAGACCGGCGCCGGGAACCTGTTCACCGTCTTCGGCGAGCCGGACATCACGATCGACCGCGTCGGCGACGAGGTCGTCGTCACGCTGCGCGGAGTCGACGTCTACGACCCGACGACGGACGAGATCCGTTCCAACGACACCGATCACATCGCGCTGTGGATGATCGACACCGACTACAACGGCGATGCGTTCTTCGTGCGGCACTGCTACTTCACCGGCGGTGGCGACCCGTACAAGCGGCTCAAGACCGCGCTGAAGGCCGAGATTGATGCGGATGCCTGGGCTTCGATGAACTCGACCGTCTCGCGACCGTTCCCGCTGCCTTCTACCGGGCAGATCGCGGTGAAGGTGATCAACGACTACGGCGACGAAGTGATGAAGGTGTTCGAGGTGAACGCAGATGTGTCGTCAGCGGGTCCGATCGGCTGAGTGGACCGGTGCGTAGATGGGCGTCGCTGCTTGAACCAACGCTGGTGCGTCGCCGCCCTCGCGTTGCGAGTGGATTTCCGACGGTCTGCCTTCACAACGCGCTACCTGCGGCGTTTCCGGTTTTGAACATAGATGTGAGACACTAGCCGTGCCGATCGCTGAGGAGGCACGTCTTGGTTGCTGAGCCTAATCCAACACATGAACCGATCGTCCGGGAGGGCGACGACGCTGTGCGTCGGCTCGACGAACTGGGCATCGCGGGCGAGCGCCTGTTCGCGGCGCTGGACGCCGGCGACACAGCGGCACGCCAGGCTGACAAATTCAGCCCGGTTACGGCCGCGGGCATGTTGCGCTGGCTGACCACGGTGCAAGTGCTGCGGCGGGGATTCGCTGCCGACGGCTGGGAGTTGAGCGATGATCGAAACTCGCCGAGGGTGATAGATCCGTCGGGGAAGCTCGCGATCGTCCCCGTTAGCGGAACGGCCGACACAGGCATCGCATCCGGATCACCGAAGACGGCCAACCCGCGCGGAGCGGCATCATCGCGTGCCGTATATGTCAACGGGCAGTTGGAGTTCAGCGTAACGGTTGCGCTT
>CAZIIX010000328.1:0-3006 GCA_964539345.1 uncultured Actinomycetes bacterium
GCCATCGTCGCGATCACCCCGGCGATCCGGCGCATCCGGTGTCTGTCGGCCATCCGGAAAGGGTGTTGTGGGAGTCGTCGCGCCGTTTTCTCCATCGTTCGCCACCTGCATCGCGTCGTTTCGTCTCGGGCACGACCGAACGGCGCCGCAATCTCACCGCCGCTAGCCAGCGCGCACAGACGATACCGCCGATGTCGGCATAAATCTAGGAATCAGTGAATAAACCGGCAGACGGGGCCACCCTCTGCGTCGCGTCCGAGCCGCAGCCGCCGGTCGACGCATGCCCGCCGTGACGGAAGCCGAGCGACGCTTCAAGCGATGCGGTGATGCTATGATGCTCTTATGCGAACCACGCTCGATCTCGATCCCGCAGTGCTCAGTGCGGCCAGGGCAAAAGCGCACGCAGAGGGCATCTCCATTGGCAAAGCCGTCTCTGAGCTGGCGCTGGCCGGCCTGCGACGCCCCCTGCCCGGACGACGCCCCCAGTCCGGATTTCCGGTGTTGGCGGGGGAGAAGGGCCATCCCGTGACCGACGAACTGGTGGCCGCCTACCGGGATGACGAACCCGCGACGAACCATGCTTCTTGACGTCAATGTCCTGCTGGCACTGAGCTGGGACCAGCACATTCACCATGAGGTCGCGCATGCGAGGTTTACCGAACTCCAGACGTGGAGCACCTGTCCGACCACGGAGGCAGGCCTGCTTCGATTGCTCTTGACGGAACAAGTGGTGGGCCGCGCGGTCAGTGGCGCGGAAGCGCTCGCGCACCTGGCCGCGATGCGCCAGGCTCCGGGTTGGAGCTTCCTCGAGGACTCGGTGTCGCTGGCCGCTCCTCTCATCGATACGCGTGTGTTGATGGGGCGCAGGCAGGTGACCGACCTGCACCTCGTCAACGTTGCGGCAGCGAACGATGTACGCCTGGCAACCTTCGATAGCGCGCTGAAGGGGTCGCTGGTGCCGGAGGACCAGCGCTGGGTGAGCGTCTGGAGCGCGTAGCGGTGCTCCGGCGCCGGCCGCCCGGCTATCGCGCCGCGGAGACCGCCAGATCGACCAGTGCACGGGCCGCGGCGGGCGGCTGCACCCCGCGCGGCCACACCGCACGCAGCCGTCGGCGCACCGCCAGCCCCTCCACCGGCACCTGCACGAGACGCCCGGCCGCGACGTCGGCGCGAACGGTGAGTTCGGAGAGCACCGCGGGCGCACTGCCCCCGGCGGCGGCGCTGCGGATCGCCGTCGTGGTCGAGAGCTCCAGCGCCGGAGGGGCGAGCCGGTTCGCGCCGCCGACGGCCCGTTCGAGCATCTGCCGGGTGCCCGAACCGGGTTCCCGCAGCAACAGCGGCGTCGCCAGGAACTCCGTCATACCTATGGATTCTCCTCGCCGGGCCCAGGAATGGCGGGGCGCCACGACCACGACGAGGGTGTCGAAGCCGACCGTCAGGGAGGTCAGCGACCGGGGCACTGCCGGCCCCTCGACGAATCCCACCGGGACCTGCCCGCCGGTGACCGCGGCGACCACGTCGGTCGAATTGGCCACCCGCAGCTGCACCGCGACATCCGGTTGCGCCGCATGGAAACTCACCAGCCACTCGGGGAGCAGATACTCGGCGATGGTCAGGCTCGCGGCGATCGGCAGCTCGACGGCCCGCTGCTGGCGCAACGCCGCCACTCCATGCGTGAGCTCCTCCGCCGCGGACAACACCGATGCACTCCACTCGACGACGAGTCGGCCGGCATCCGTCAGGCGCGATCCCCGCGTGCTGCGGACCAGCAGCTGGACACCGAGCCGGCGCTCCAAGGCAGCGACGCGGGCGCTCGCCGACGGCTGGCTCATCCGATGGGCCCGGGCCGCCCGACCGAGACTGCCGGTCTCCGCGACCGAGGTCAGCAGCGCGAGCGAGTCCAGATCGGGCAGCGACGTCATAGACAAATCCTATGACTGCCCCAGTCGATTGCCCACTACCGCCACCCCGATCCGGCCGCGACCATGGAACGCGTGACTCTCGAAGCCAGCGATACCGCACGGACGGGCCCGATCGCGGCCATGGTCCGCACCGCCCGACCCGCACTGCCCGGGCTGGCCGCCGCCGCCTGCGCCGTCGCCGCCGCGTTCGCGCTCAACCGGGCGCTGCCCGCCATCAGTCCACTGACCATCGCCGTCATCCTCGGCGCGATCGTCGGCAACGTCGGGCTGAACCTGACCGTGCTGCGACCCGGGCTGAAGTTCGCGGCGAAACGGCTGCTGCGGGCCGGCATCGTGCTCCTCGGCCTCCGCCTGGCGATCCCGGACGTGCTGCACCTGGGCGCGCGCGGCCTGGCCGTGGTGGTGGTCGTCGTGGCCATCACCTTCGCCGGCACGCAGCTACTCGGACGCGCCATGGGCCTCTCGCCCGGCACGAGTCTGCTGGTGGCGACCGGCTTCTCCATCTGCGGGGCCTCCGCCGTGGCCGCGATGGACGGAGTGACGAAGAACAAGGAGGAGGAGGTGGTGACCGCCATCGCACTGGTCACCATGTGCGGCACGCTGGCGATCGCCGTCCTGCCGCTGCTCCAGCACCCACTCGGGCTGTCCGACACGGCGTTCGGGTCGTGGACCGGGGCCAGCGTGCACGACGTCGCGCAGGTGGTGGCGACCGCGTCGGTGGTCGGCCCGGCCGCGCTCGCTCCGGCGGTGATCGTGAAGCTCACGCGGGTGATCCTGTTGGCGCCGATGGTGGCCGGGATGAGCGTGTGGACGCGGCGGAAGTCCCCGGCCGCCGTGGGCGGCAAGCGGCCGCCGATCGTGCCGCTGTTCGTCGCGGGATTCCTGCTGATGGTGGCCGTGCGCAGCATCGGTTTCCTGCCCGGCGGCGCGCTCGATGCCGCGCAGACGATCGAGTCGATCCTGCTGGCAGCGGCGCTGTTCGGCCTCGGCTCGGCGGTGCACCTGCGGACGCTGTTCCGTACCGGCGGCAAGGCGGCGCTGCTCGGGTTGTGCTCGTGGGTGCTGATCGCGGCCCTCGCCTACG
>CAZIIX010000329.1:0-2998 GCA_964539345.1 uncultured Actinomycetes bacterium
CCGCCGACGGTGATCGCCGAGTCGGCGGCGTTGAACGCCGGGAAGTGCTCGGCGTTCGGGCCGAACACCGAGATGAAGTCCACCACGTGGCCCTGCAGGAAGCCGGGCGCACGGAAGACCCGGTCGACGAGGTTGCCCACCGCGCCGCCGAGGATCAGCCCCAGGCACACCGCCCACGGGGTGGACCGCAGCCGCGGCGCCATCCGGATGATGAACGCCACCACGGCGAACGCGATGATCGCCAGCAGCCAGGTCATACCGGTGGCCATGGAGAACGCGGCGCCGGCGTTGCGGATCTGGGTGAGGTACACCAGCCCGCCGAGGATGCGGATGTTCTCGTGCGGGGCGATCGTCGCGACGACGATGACCTTGCTGACCACGTCGATGCCGATCACCACCAGCGCGATGCCGATCAGCAGCAGCGCCCGCCAGTCGGCGCGGCGGCGGCTCGCGGCGGCATCGGTGTCGGGTCCCGGGCGGGCGTCGGGGGCGTCTGACGGTGTCACCCCACCAGTGTCGCAAATGACGCCGCCCCGCCGCCGCGCCGCGTCCGGCCGCTCGGTCACTCGTCATGCCGCGGGTGCGCCGCACTGCGGAACCAGTCGGCCAGCACGCCGCCGCGCGCCACCGCCCGCACCCGGCGTTCGGTGGCCGCGCGCTGCCGCTCCGGGGTGACGATCAGCAGCTGGTCCCCGGCCTGCAGCCGCACGGTCCGGTCCACGTGCAGCGGCGCCCCGTCCCGCATCACCAGCGCGATGACCGCGCCGGACGGCAGCCGCAGCTCCCCGGGGTAGACGCCGTGCAGCCGGGACTCCTCGGGTACATGCACCTGCAGCACGTGCGCGTCCATGTCCTCGAGCACGGCCACGTCGATCTGTACTTCGTTCGCCGCGCCCTCCTCGACGACGCCGAGCAACCGGGCGACCCGCGGCAGGGTGGTGCCCTGCAGCAGTGTGTAGATGACCACGGCGACGACCACGACGGCGAGCAGCTCGTTGCTGTGCGGCCGCCCGAGGTGCAGCGGGATCAGCGCCAGCACGATGGGCACCGCACCGCGCAGGCCGGAGTAGGACAGGAACGCCTGGTGGCGCCACGGTAATCGGAACGGCATCGCGGAGACGATCACCGACAGCGGCCGGGCGACGACGACCACCACCAGGCCGAGCAGCACCCCGGGCACCAGCGCGGCCGGCAGCTTCGTCGGATCGACGTAGAGCCCCAGCAGCACGAACAGGCCGATCTGCGCGAACCAGCCCAGGCCGTCGGCGAACGCCAGCGTGGAGGCGCGCTGCGGCAGGGTGCTGTTGCCGAGCACCAGTGCCGCCAGGTAGGTGGCAAGGAAGCCGGAGGCGTGGGCGAACTCGGCCGTGGCGTAGGCGCCGACGGCGACGGCGACCGTGGCCAGCGGGTACAGGCCGTTGGCGGGCAGCGCACCCCGGCGCAGCCAGCGGGCCCCGAGGTAGCCCAGTGCCAGCCCGATGGCGGCGCCGGCGATCAGCTCGTAGACGACCAGCAGCGGGGCCGTCCAGCTGATCGCGCCGGTGCCGCTGAACAGCACCACGGCGATGACGACCGGCGCGTCGTTGAGGCCGGACTCGAGCTCGAGCGCGGCGGCCAGGCGATGCCGGACGCCGACGCTGCGCAGCACGGAGAACACCGCGGCGACGTCGGTGCTGGACAGCACCGCGCCCCACAGCAGGGAGGTGCGCCAGTCGAAGCCGGTGACGTAGTGCACGCCGGTGCCGGCCACCGCGATCGACACGGCGACCGTGATCGTCGCCAGGCACACGCCCAGCCCCAGGGCGGGGCGGACCGCGTCCCACCGGGTGGTCAGGCCGCCCTCGATGAGGATGAACACCAGCGCGGCCAGGCCGAGGTGTTCGGTCAACAGCGTGTTGGAGAAGTCGATGCCCAGCGCCGCATTGCCCAGCAGCATGCCGATGCCCAGGTAGAGCAGCAGCGTGGGCAGCCCGAAGCGGCGGGACACCCGGACGGCGACGACCGCCATGATCAGGATGAGCGCGACGAGGCCCAGGACAGACGGCAGCTCGAGGTCCATGCTGCGTCACCTCCCGGCTCGTCGCGTCCTCGTGTGTGCCGGTCACCACCGTCGCCGGGGCGCCGACCGCCGAGATGACGTCCACGACGGGGCGGCGTCGGCATCGGCACGCGGCGGGAAGGACGCCGCCGAGCAGGGGGGACCAGAGGTGGCCAGGGGTTCACGCACGGTCACCATGACGAATCCTATCGGGCGGGGGCGCGCCGCACCGTCAGAACCCGGCGGACTGCGCCCGGCGGTGCACCTCCTTCGTGCGGCCCGCGCGCAGCGAGCCGATCGCGGTGCCGACCAGGCTCGGCTCCGGTTCGAACAGCCACCGGACGATCTCCGCGTCGGTGAATCCGGCGTCCGCGAGCAGCGTGATCGTGCCGGACAGGCCCTTGACGATCTGGCCGTCCGCGATGAACTCCGCGGGGATCGAGGTGGCGCCGTTCCGGTCGACGCCGACCAGCCGGCGATGACGCAGTAGCTGGTGCACCCGCGTCACCGGGACGCCGAGCGATGCGGCGATATCGGGCAGTGCCAGATAGGTTGGCTCGGTGGAGGCTCCGCCCGCCGGGGCGGACCTGTCGTTTTCACTCACGGCCACACGATAACGGGTGCGGCGTGCGGTCGTGCCGCGCGCGACATTCCGAGCGCGAGACTCCGGCCGCGTGCGGGCCCGGCTCTTTAGGATGATGCAGGTGCGAATGTCGACGAACCCGGATGACCCCGCGGGGTCGGCTGGTGACCGTCGGCATCGGTCACGGTCGACCGGCGCCGGTTCGTCGGCGCGCTCGCCCGCGCGCGACGAGCTGCTGCGGAACGTGGTGCTGGAGAACCGCTACCGGATCGGGCGGCGCATCGCCCGCGGCGGCATGTCCACCGTCTATCGTGGTGTCGATCTGCGGCTGGACCGGCCGGTGGCGATCAAGGTGATGACGCCGCAGTACGCGGCCG
>CAZIIX010000330.1:0-2958 GCA_964539345.1 uncultured Actinomycetes bacterium
GGGGCCGCGCGATGGTGACGTCGGTGCTGGCGCTGGTGGCGGCCGTGTCGCTGGCCCTGTCGATCTGGTACACCCGGACCCATCCGGATGCCGCGTACTTCGCGACATTCACCCGGCTGTGGGAGTTCGCCGCGGGCGGTCTGCTGGCCGCCGGGGGCCTCGTGCTGCGCCACCGTGTCGTGGCCCTGGCGGCGTGGCTGGTCGGCGGGATCCTGCTGGTGGCCAGCCTTTTCGTGCTGGACGCGCACTCCGAGTTCCCCGGGTCTGTCGCGCTGCTTCCGGTGGCGGGTGCCGCGCTGATGATCGCGGTCGACCTGGGGTCGCTGCCGCGCTGGATCGGTATGACGGAGTCCTGGGCTCCCGTGCAGCTGGTGGGCGACGTGTCGTACGGCATGTACTTGTGGCACTGGCCGCTGATCGTGCTCTATCCGTATGTGGCGGGCTCGGCGCTGACGACGACCGCGAAGCTGGCGATCGCGGCGGCCTCGGTGCTGCTGGCCTGGGTGATGAAGGTCCTCGTCGAGGACCCGATCCGCGGATCGCGGACGTTGCGGCTGCGCAGTCCCGCCTGGTCGTTGGCGGGAGCGGCGGTGTTGCTGGTCTCGGTCGGCGGCGTCGGGATCGGCCAGGCCGCGCAGGCGACGACGAGGGTCGAGCGCGCGATCGACGAGGCGCACCAGCAGAGTCTGCGGGATGATCCGTGCCGCGGCGCGGCCGCATTGGTCGGCCCGCACGCGGCGGACTGTTCCGTCACCGGTGACCTCTCCGGCGTCAACGTGCTGGATCTGGCCGCGGCGGCGCCGGGCGACAAGCCACTCCCCTGGGCTCGGAAGTGCATCGAGAGCTACAAGAAGCCGGCCTCGCCGGACGGCTGCGTGGCGGGCGACACCAGCGCGTCGCGCACGATCGTGGTGTTCGGCGATTCCCATGCGGCGGCGTGGGTCTCGGCGTTCGACCAGCTCGGCATCACGTTCCACTACCGCGTGCTGGGGCTGGTGCGCGAGGCGTGCCCACCGGTGGCGAAGCCGCCGACGGCCACCCCGTTCCGACCGATCGCGGAATCCGAGCAGCAGCACTGCGCGCAGCACAACCAATACGTGCTGGATCGGTTGCGGTCGGACGATTCGATCGCGTTCGCGGTGGCGGCCGCGCGAACCTCGGACTACCTGTATGGCGCCGACGAGTCCGATTCGCTGGCCGTGGCGGAGCCGAACTACGTGGACTACTTCTCCCAGGTCGCTGCCACCGGCGTTCCGCTGGACATCCTCCGCGAGCTGCCGCAGACGGGCACGAGCGAGACCGATCGCCTCAATGTGCCGGACTGTCTGGCATCGCATCCGGATTCACCGATCGACTGCTCGCAGCCGCGCGGCCCCGCCCTGTCGACCGGGGTGCTGCAGCAGGTGGCCCAGCGGCTGCCCGAGGACGCGGTGACGTTCGTGGACACCTCCCGCTACTTCTGTGACGACGCCCGCTGCTACGCCCTGATCGGCGGGCTGCCGGTGTATTTCGACTCCAGCCACCTCACCGACGCCTATGCGCGCTCGACGTCCTGGGGGCTGGCCGAGCAGTTGGGGCTGCGGCGGTAGGGCGGCCGCGCGACATCACCCGGTGCCGTCACCGGCGGTGATCGAGGTGCGCTCGGGGCGATCGGGTATGACGGGGACGCCGGGCGCAGCCACGACCGGGCGGGCGAGCGCCACCACGCGGTACAGCGCCGGGTCCTCGTCCCGGAAGGGGGACAGGCCGCGCCCCTCCTGCTCGTGGTGGACGGCGAACCCGTACTCCTCGTCCAGCCTGCGGGCGAACTCGCCGCCGTCCTGGTAGCGGCGGAAGTGTCCCCCGAACGCCTTGGGCCGGTCCTCGTCATCGGTGGTGCGGAACTCGGCCGCCAGGGCATCACCCGGCCGGCGCCAGGAGGCGATCGCGCGCAGGAGGCCCTCCTGGACCTCCGCCGGCAGCGAGTGCAGGAAGAAGCGCATGTAGACGAGCACCGGCCCGCCGTCGGCGATCTCGCGCGCGTGACTCAGCACTCGGGCGATGTCGTCGTCGCTGGAGACGTCCGCGGTGTCGAAGGTCAGCCGGCCGGCCGGCTGTCGGGAGGCGGCGGTGTCGGTTGCCTTGGAGATGGCGATGCCGGCGCGGTCCACGCCGAGCACGGCCCGCCCGGCCCGGGCGAAGGCGAAGCTGTCCCGTCCGGTGCCGCATCCGATGTCCAGGACTGTTGTCGGTAGCTCCGTCATGGTCAGGATCTCGGAGCAGAATGTGGACGGTTCCCCGATGCCTTGCCGCGCATAGAAGTTCGCCCAATACACCTCTTCGCGGTAGCTGTCCGGCATGCGCCCGGCCGCGTCCCATCCGATTCGGGCTCTGTCCCACCGGAATCCGGGGATGGGTCGGCGCCAGGAGCTCCCGTAGAGGTATTCGACGAGCTTCTCGGCCTGGCGCGGGATCCGGATGGGGTGGCCGGCGAGCTTGGTCTCGGTCAGCCCGGTCCAGTCGGGTCTGCGCAGCGTGCGCGGCCCCGCGTAGCCGAACGGGATCGCCAGCTCGCCGTCGACATCGAAGTACAGGTGGAACAGGTCAATCCGGATCGTCGGGTCGTCGGCATCGTGGATGTGCAGCGCCGTGCGCTTGCATTCCACATCGAAGCCGTGCTGCACGAGCATGATGGCGATGTCCCGCAGCTCGCGGGCGGCGGAAGTGCCGTCCGTGTGGTCGGAGAGGTAGCCGGCGTCAAAATCGACATCGTGCCCGATGAAATTGTCGTCGCGCACCACGCCGAGCAGCGTGCCGTACAAGGCGAACGCCTGGTAGCCGAAGTGCCGCTCGAGCAGGTCGTCCACGGCTGCGTAGATGGCGAAGACCCCTCGCTGCCAGCCCCGGTCCAGGCTCTTGCGCAATTGCAGCCGGCCGTACTGGCTGAGCACGTAGCCGGAGTCCAACTTGCGCCGCAGC
>CAZIIX010000331.1:0-2953 GCA_964539345.1 uncultured Actinomycetes bacterium
TCAACGCGGAGACCGGCGAGCGGCTGCGCGCCTCCGAGGCGGTGCCGGCCGATTCGGTCCAGGTCGCCGGCAGCCAGGCGTAGGCTCGCCCCGAGCTTGGGGCACACCCCGGCAGAACTCGACAGCACCCCGGCCGCATTCGTGGCCGGGGGTGCTGTCGGTTGCGCGGGCGGTGGCGGGTGACGAAGGCCGCGGTGGCCGCGGTCAGCCGGCGGCGCCGACCGCGGGTCGCTCCCTCGCGGGCGTGTGGCGCGCGATCCGGCGGCGCCCGGTGACCCGGCACACCACGTAGATGGCGAACGAGATCGTGGTGATGTAGGGCGAGATCGGCAGCCGCCCGCCGAGCGCGAGCATGATGCCGCCCACCATGGACGTCACGGCGAAGATCACCGACAGCACCGGCACCCACAGCAGCGACGCGGTGAGCCGCATCGCGGCCGCGGCCGGCGTGACCAGCAGCGCCAGCACCAGCAGCGCCCCGATGATCTTCACGCTCATCGCCACGGTCAGACCGAGCACGACCATGAAGACCGGCGACAGCGCCCGGACGGGAACGCCTCGCGCGGCGGCGATCTCGGGGTCGACGGTCGCGAACGTCAAAGGCCGCCACAGCACCACGAGCGCGACCAGCACCACCGCCGACACCGCCGCCAGCCAGGTCAGCCCCGGGTCGTCGACCGAGACGATCTGGCCGGTGAGCAGCCCGAACTTCTGCGTTCCCCGGCCCTTGTACAGCGACAGGAACAGCACGCCGAGCCCCAGTCCGAACGGCATGAGCACGCCGATGATCGAGGAGCGGTCCCGGGCGCGGACGCCCAGCGCGCCGAAGATCAACGCGGCGGCGAGGGACCCGACGATCGAGCCGACCAGCACGTCGACACCGATCAGCAGCGCCGCGGCGGCCCCGGCGAAGGAGAGCTCGCTGATGCCGTGCACGGCGAAGGACAGGTCGCGCATCATGACGAAGACGCCGACCAGCCCACCGATCAGGCCGAGCAGCGCGCCGGCGATCAGCGAGTTGTGCAGCAGCGCGATCAGCGCGCCGTAGTCGGAGAAGTCGACGATGTCGCTCCAGCTCATGCCTTCACCGACCGTTCCGACTCGAGCGCACGCTGCTGCGTGTACAGGTGCTGGTGGCCGTGCGGATCCTCGCAGTCCTCCGGCGAATCCGAGTGCGGCGCCAGGTGATCCGCACCCGGATCGGTGGCGGCCACGACGATGACCCGCCCCTGCGTGTGGAACACGTCCACCGGCGCTCCGTACAGGTCGGTCAGGCTCGGGGAGGTGAGCACCTCGTCGGGCGTGCCGAGCCGGAACCGGCCACCGGCGAGGTAGAGCACCCGGTCGGCGGCGCCGAGCACGGCGTTGATGTCGTGCGTGACGAACAGCAGCGCGGTGCCATGCGCTTTGCGGTGCGCGTCGAGCACGCCGACGACGGTCTGCGCCTGGCCGATGTCCAACGCGGCCAGCGGCTCGTCGCACAGCAGCAGCGTCGGGTTGCCCGCCAGCGCCTCGGCGATGCGGATGCGTTGCAGTTCCCCGCCGGACAGCTGGGAGATCGGCACGTCGGCGAACGCCTCGGCGTCCACCGAGCGGAGCAGCTCCTGCACCCGGTCGCGGGCCCTGCGCGAGCCGAGAATGCCGGTGCCCCACCGATGCCCGTCCAGTCCGAGGCGGACGAGGTCGCGGCCGCGGATGGCGGTGGTGCCGTCCAGGGCGGTGCGCTGCGGGACGTAGCCGACGGTGCGGCTGCCGCGTCCGGCCGGTGCCCCGTTGATGGTGATGGTGCCGGCATCGAGCGGCTGTTCCCCGAGGATCGCGCGCAGCAGGCTGGACTTGCCGGAGCCGTTGGCGCCCAGCACTGCGATGAACTCGCCGCGCTGCACGCTGAGGTCGAGCTCGTCCCAGAGCACGCGGTCGCCGAAGGACAGGCGCGCGCCGGTGATCGTCAGCACCGGGTGCGGGGCCCCGTTCGTCATACCGTTGCCTTTCCGGCCAGTGCGGACGCGAGCCGGTGCACCGTGTCGAGCATCCAGTCCTGGTAGTGCTCCCCCGGCGGCAGCAGCTCGGTCAGCGGCACGACCGGGACGTCGTTGTCCCGCGCCGCGTCGACGACGGTGTCGGTCTGCGCGGTGGCCGACTGCTCGTTGTCCAGCAGCGCGCGGACGCGATGGTCGGTGAACAGGGCCAGCACCTCCTGCAGGTCGTGCGGGGCGACGTCGATGCCGTCCTCGGCCGCGTCCAGGAAACGACGCGGTGTGCGGTCGGTCAGGCCCGCGGCGTGGATCA
Source organism: uncultured Actinomycetes bacterium (assembly GCA_964539345.1). Classification (GTDB taxonomy): domain Bacteria; phylum Actinomycetota; class Actinomycetes; order Mycobacteriales; family Nakamurellaceae; genus Nakamurella. The sequence continues at coordinate 2,290 of CAZIIX010000331.1, forward strand.
GGTATCCGGCGAGGGATTCGGTGGCGGCGACCGGCGTGCCGGCCTCGCGTGCGCGCAGTTCGTCGATGGCGTCGCGCACCGGTGCGAGCGCGCCGCGGAATGTCTCCAGGCCATGACGAAAGTCGTTGGCGTGCGCAGGGTCCAGGTCGGTGAGCGCGGCGCTGATCGACTCTGCCATGTGTGTGACGATAGCGGCGTCGTACCACACGTGCTCGTTCTCCCCCAGGCGCAGCCCGGCCTCGTCGGCGACCTCGGTCGCGGTGATGACCGGCGCGTGCGAGTCGACGGACTGGTACATCGGGGTGACGAAGTCGTCGTATCCGCCGCCGTTCTCGATGACGAGGTCCGCGCGGGAGACGGCGAGCTCGTCGCGGCCGCTGGCGTGGAACTCGTGCGGGTCCTGGCTGGGGTCGCTGATCAGGGAGGTCACGGACACCGCACTGCCGCCGATCTGCGCGGCGATGTCCCCCCAGACGTTGGTGGTTGCGACGACGGCGATCGGGTCTGCACCGCCCGACCCGCTAGCCGAGCCGGAGGAGCTGCCTGCGGCCGCACCGGTGCCGGCGCCGGACGAGCATGCCGCGGTAGCGAGCAGCGACACGAGTCCGACGAGCGCCGCGACGGTGCGGGCGTGGCCCGAGGGGCGCCGGGTTCGTCCGAGGGG
>CAZIIX010000332.1:0-2947 GCA_964539345.1 uncultured Actinomycetes bacterium
CCGGCCTTGGCGGAGATGAACTTGTCCACCGCCCGCGCCTCGGCCACGCGCAGCGACGAATAGTTCGTCGAGCCGGCATTGGGCGGGAAGTGCACCGCCACCACGTAGAAGACCTTCTGGTTCGACTTCAGCGAGAACTTCGCCCAGGACAGGTAGCGGTCGGTCAGCCCCTTCGGCCAGCCGATACCCATCGACCGTGGCGAGATCATCCCGCCGTCCAGCCGGGTCATCACCGACTTCTTGTAGAAGATGTGCGCGCCCTTGGTCGCGTTGGTCCCGGCCGGTCCGGGGTCGGTGGCGATCGCATACCCGTGCGGCTTCAGCCGCTTCAGCAGGTCCTCCCACTGGCGTGCCCCACCCACTGCGGCGGTGGTCAGTTCCGCCGTGGTCACCACGTCCGCGCGGGATTCCACGACGCCGTTGACCACTCGCTGCCGCCGGTCCTGCCACGTCTCTCCGGGGATGGACTTGCTCGCCGCCACGCTCTGCATGTTCCATTCGGCGACACGCACCTTGGTCCCGTTCGGCGTCGCGTGTCCGGCGTAGCTGTACGTGCCGGCGAGCGAGAGGCGGTAGCCGGCGGACACGTTCTTGGTCCGCGGCAGCGAGGTGCCGGCGCTGCGCGAGTTGTAGGTGGCGACCTTGACGAAGATCGGGTTGCCGCTTCCGGTTCCGAGCACGGCGCGGTACTTCGACGGGACGGTCAGGGTGATGCTGGTGGTGGTGGCGGGGTAGATCGCGGAGTTGAACGCGTGCTCGCTGACCCCACCCTCACTACCGGCGATGACGGCGACCTTGGTGGCGCGCTCCTGACCGGTCCAGCTCACGCGGATCTGGTTGGCACCAGCGGGCTTTGCCGTCACGGACAGCAGCCGTGGATAGCCGCCCTCGGGTTGGACGGCGCGCACGGTGCTGGTCCGGGTGCCGAAGCTGCCGCGGGCGATGACGTCGACGTAGTACGTCCGGCCGTTGGCAAGCCCGGTGAGCGCGGTCGAGCGGGCGGATGCGGACAACGACCGGCTCTTCGCGCCGGCCATCGACCGGGAGGTGCTGTAGCGCACCTGGAAACTACTCGCGCCCTTCATGGCCTGCCACGCGACGGTCACGGTGGAGTCGCCGGGCATCAGCCGGGCGAGGGGTCGGGCGACGGCCGCCTCGGACCCGGACGCGGTGGCACGCCGCCAGTCGTAGATGCGGTGCAGGAACGAGGCCATCGCCTGCCGCGTGACGGGCAGCGTGGTGCCGTACTTCAGCCCGTTGCCGACGCCGTAGGTGATGCCGTAGTCGGACATCCAGGTGATGACGCCGCAGAAGGTCTCGGTGTCGCTGACGTCCTGGAACGGTTTGACGGTGCAGGGTGTCGCCCCGGTGCCCGGGCGCGCGATGCGGTGCAGGTACGCGGCCATCGCGCCGCGGGTGACGGCGTTGCCGGGGCGGTAGGTGCCGTCGTCATAGCCGTATCCGATGCCATTTGCCTTGGCCCACTTGATGTATCCGCAGAACACATTGGACGGGGCGACGTCGGGGAACGGCCTCCCGGTGCACTTCGGCGAGGGTTTGCCGGGGTGCGTGAGCCGGAACAGGAACGCCGTCATAGCTCCTCGGGTGACCGAACCGGCCGGGTGGTACTTGCCGCTGGACGGTTTGGTGATCCCCGACTTCTTCAACCAGGCGATGTTCTGGCAGGCCGAGTTCGACGCCGTCACGTCCGGGAACGGGTGGCATGCGGCGGCCGCTGCGGGCTGCACGCCCACTGCGACGGTCAGGCCGAGCACCATGGCGGCGATGGACAGGATGGACACGAGGCGCCGATGGTGACGCTGCTGCTTTCGACCCGACAAACCCGGTACTCTTCGCTTCCTTCAGACGACGGTATGACGATGGGACCGGTGCGTCCCCCCGATACAGTGTGCATCGGCATCGCGGTGCGCATCCTGAGCGCGGACCAACCGTGGCATATCTGTCATCGACACGACAGCCCCCACAGCTACGCAGCGACCACCATCTCCGACATACCGTCGGCGTCAGAGCGGTCAAACCTCCCATACGCACATCGCCCGTTACCGAGCGTGACCTCGCCGGTGATGCAGTTTCATCCGAACGCCCCATGTTCCGGCGTGGGGCCGTCGCAATAGTGGGGGGCGGTACGCATCTCACCAGGGGGTGCCGATCGAAAGGAGATGGTGATGACGATCAGGAGCACCGCGCGCCGGGTCGGGCGATTGCGAGGGTGGCTCGCGGCCGCCGGAACCGTCGCGCTGGCCGCGGGTATGACGGTGGCCACGGGGCCAGCGGCGCACGCGGCGACCGACTCCTCCTCCGCCGAGGCACAAGCGGTGAACATCAACCTTCCCGCGTCGTCGCTATCGGTGCAGCTCTCGGATCCGGCGACGCAGGCGACCTATTCGGGGAATGGCTCCGCGGTCACCGCCGAGGCCGCCCCGGACACCACCGCGCTCGGCGACACGGATCTGCTCTCGATCGGCGCGCTCGCCGAACACGCCACGGCCGATGCGGATGCCACTTCGTTCGCGTGCGCCGGTGCGCTGCCCAGCGATGGCGCCCTCGACGTCGCGGACGACGGCACCTCCTGTACCGCGACCGGGGACGAGAGTGATGGCCTCACATTCGATCTCAACAAGCTCGCGGCGATCGGTGACGATCTGGCCGGTGTCGGCCATGTCGTGCTGACGGCCGACTCGCTGACCGCGCACGCGTATCTGGACGCCGATGGGCTCCAGCGCGACGCGACGATCTCCGGGCTGACGGCGCACGTCACCCCGTCCGAGGCGCCGGATGCCGTAGACGTGCCGGTCACGCTGACCGGGTCGCCCAACGAGGATGTCCTCGCGGCCACGGCGGCGGCGTTACAGGACAACGGTGACCCCGCGCTCGACCAGGTGATCACCGCGCTCGAAGAGACGGTGCCCAGCGACGTCACGCTGAC
>CAZIIX010000333.1:0-2940 GCA_964539345.1 uncultured Actinomycetes bacterium
CCACCCACGTTGATCTGGGGAAACGCTTGTGACAGATGTGAATGAGCCCCTCCAGAGGCCCTTTGGTGTGCACTTTTGGGTGCACGCGACACACGTCGTGCGCGAATCTCAGGCGCAGGACACAAGCTAGTCGTAGGTCATGGAGCGGTGGCCGACGTCCATGGCGATGATCGTGAGCTGTCCGCGTTGAATGTCCACGATGACGCGGAAGTCCCCGACGCGTAGCCGCCACAGCCCTCTCAATGGACCGGTCAGAGCCTTGCAACGAGTCGTGGGATCATCGAGGTCTCGGAGGTTCTGCAGCGCCTTGGCGACTCGACGAGCAGTTTGCGGATCTAGCTTGGCTAGCTTGCGCATGGCGACGGCAAACCGGTCAGCCGGCAGCAACTCCCATGTCATACGTTCGGTTGCTCGGCTTCGTCTGGCACGTTGTCAAGTTCCTGCTCTGTGATGCCCACGTCGGTCAGCATCTCATTCCAACTAATCGTCTTGACCTGGCCGCGGCGGATTGCTTCGGCCTCGGCCTGCAGTTGATACGCGTACTCGAGTTCAGCCAGGTGTTCGGCGAGGGCCTCGCGCACGTAGAACGAGGCGGGACGGCCCGTCGCAGCGCTGAGCGCGTCAAGCCGGTCCTTCAGTTCGTCGGGCAGACGAATGCTGAGCACTCCAGAGGTTGCCATGTTTACAAGTATGACGCTTGAATCTAGGTTGGGCAACGTCGCCTCGAAAAGCCGGCGCCGGCACACTGTGGCGGGTTCGGAATGCTCGTCGCCGACCGCGGCCCGGCCCCGAACCGACTGGCGTACGGCGCATCCGCAGGGCCAGGGAGAAGGTCACCTTGGTCCGGCTGCGGCATGGCGACGCGGGTGTCGGTGGCGTGATAGCTCGCCCATCGGCGCGTGGACGGTGACCCTGCAACGGCGAGAACCGGTCACCATCCACGCGCCGACGGGCAGCGCGAGCGGCATCACCCCAAAGCGACCTGCACCTCGTGGATGCCCGCGCCCGGCGCCTGTGTCTCGCGCCGTGCCGTGCCGTCGCGATGCATGACCGACAGCGTCCACCTTCCGGGGGCGGCGAAGAAGCGGAACTGCCCGCTCGGTGAAGTGATGACCTCGGCGGTGAATTCGTCCTGGGCGTCGAGCAGTCGCACATAGGCGCCGCCGACCGGTGTGCCGTCCTTGCTGACTGCCCCGGCGATGACGGTGGCCGTGGTCGAGTCGACGCTTACCGGCAGCGCCGCGGACTGTGTGGGGGCGCCGCAGCCGATCATGATGCACCTACCTCGACCGGCACGCCGACGAGCGAGCCGTATTCGGTCCACGAGCCGTCATAATTCTTCACGTTCTTCAGCCCGAGGAGTTCGGAGAGCGCGAACCAGGTGTGGCTGGAGCGCTCGCCGATGCGGCAGTAGGTGATGGTGTCCTTCGAGTCATCGACGCCGGCATACAGGGCGCGCAACTCGTCATCGGCCTTGAACGTGCCGTCCTCGTTCGCCGCCTTGCTCCACGGCACATTGACCGCGCCCGGGATGTGACCGGGAACGTGCGGCTGCTCCTGGGGCAGGTGCGCGGGCGCCGCCAGCTTGCCGGAGAACTCGTCCGGGGACCGCACATCGACGAGGTTCTGCGTGCCGATCGCATCGATGACCTCGTCGCGGAAGGCGCGGATCGAGGCATCGGCCGGCGCAGCTCGGTACGAGGTCGCCGGGCGCGAGACGGGTTCCGCGTCCAGTGGTCGGCCGTCGAGTTCCCACTTCTTGCGTCCGCCGTCGAGGAGCTTGACGTCGCGATGCCCGTAGACCTTGAAATACCAGTAGGCGTAGGCGGCGAACCAGTTGTTGTTGCCGCCGTAGAGTACGACGGTGTCGTCGTTGGCGATACCTCGCGCCGACAGCAGGGTTTCGAACTGCTCCTTGGTGACGAAGTCCCGCCGGACGGGGTCTTGCAGGTCGTCCCTCCAGTCCAGCTTCACCGCCCCGGGCAGATGCCCGTCGTCGTAGGCGGCGGTGTCCTCGTCGACCTCGACGAAGACGATCCCGGGGGTGCCCAGGTGTTGCTCGGCCCAATCGGCCGTGACGAGCGCGTCTGCGCGGCTCATATCGTTCTCCTTACGGTTGTTGCAGTGGTCGTCGGCTCGCAGAGCCGTTCCTCGATCGGGGTGGTCGTGGTTGATGGGATGTCAGCCGGCAACGCCGGCGGTCTGCCTCGGCCGAGCGGTCCCGGCTCCGGTGATGGTCGGAAGCCCGTCGGCGGCCCAGGCGGTGATGCCTCCGGCGATGTTCCTGACGTTGCGGTAGCCCTCCGCCTTCAGGATGAGTTGGGCATAGGCGGAACGTATTCCGGATGCGCAGATCGTCAGGATCGGCGCCTCGCGGTCGGCCGGAAGCCCGGTGCGTGCGCCGTCGGAGAGATCGCCTAGTGGCAGCTGCACGCTGTCGGCGAGGCGCACGGCGGCCACTTCCGCCGGCTCACGCACGTCAACGACGGTGGCGCCGTCGTCCACCAGTTCTCTGGCTTCGGTCACATCCACGGTGCCGTCGCCGGCACCCGCGAACGCGAGCGCGTGCTGCAGGTGGATCGCGTACGGGTCGGCCGGGGCCGCGGGCGCATCGCCGGCGGGGAACAGGTCGGGGAGGTGTTTGCGCAGCGACGAGGTGTACTTGAACGCCTGGTCCGGGAAGATGACGACGGCCACCACCCCGGGTTCGTCCGGGATCGCCTGCAGCGCGCCGACCAGTGCCAGCCCGGAGCTCGGGCCAGGGGTGAGGCTCTCCTCCGTGTACAGGCGGCGGCACATGCCGTAGGCATCGGCGTCGGGTATCTCGATGACTGCGTCATACTCGTCGGGTTTGAAGAACTCGGTCACCCCCAGCGCCCGCCGGGAACGCACTCCCGGGATGTCGTGGCCCTCGGTCGGATGGACGCCGATGACGGCGAT
>CAZIIX010000334.1:0-2938 GCA_964539345.1 uncultured Actinomycetes bacterium
GCGCTCGCGCCGGGGAGCGGCGCGGCGGCGCCGGGCTACTGATCCTCGATGCGGCGGCGGAAGCGCTCTTCCATGCGGGACGTCAGCGGTGTCGAGACCTTGCCCGGCTTGCCGGGGTCGGCCTGCGCCCTGCTTCCCGGCTGGCCGTAGACGAACAGCCCGACGGACGCGACCATGATGACGAAACCGAACACGCTCACGGCTACGCCGAGGGGCAGGATCCGTTGCGTCGCAATGACTCCGACGACGAGGGCGATGATCCCGACGACGAACAGCACCGCCGCGACAATGGGCCTGCGTCGCCGGATGCGGGCCGCATCGACGCTGGAGGCGAATTTGGGATCGTCTTCGAACAGGGCTTGTTCGATGGCGTCGAGCATTCGCTGCTCGTGCTCAGAGAGCGCCATGGCCTCCTCCTGTCGACAGCTGGGTCGGCGTGCCGCCCCAGGGAGCCACCGTTTCACATCGATGCAGGTGCATCCGGTGACCTACCCCCACAATACGAGGTCTGCACGCAGGTTTCCACTGCCGCCCGCCGCTGGTGACGGCCGTCATGCCCCGCTCCGGACGGTGGCGCGGGCGCGCCGCGCCGATGCGCGCGATATCCGGGTCGTCACGGGCGCGCCCCCGGGCCGCGGCGGGCGGTCGCGTCGCGGGCGCGGACCAGTGCGGCCGGCCGTGGCGCGGCGTCCGGGAACCGCTCGGCGATTGCGTCCAGCGCACCCTGCGCCTCCCGCCAGCCGGGGCGCTCGTGGTCGACGCCGAGTTCGAGCTGTTCCGAGACGGCGTCCGCCCGGACGAGACCGTCGAGCCGCACGCCGAGCAACCGGACGGGGCGCGCGCCGCTGCCGAGCCGGTCCCAGGCGCGGCGGGCCGCGGCGAAGATCTCCCGGTCTCCGTTGACCGCGGTGTCCTGGCCGTCGGACCGCGTCACGGTGGTGAAGTCGTCGAACCTCACCTTGAGCACGACGGTCCGACCGGCCAGTGCGGCGCGGCGGGCCCGCCGTCCGGTCTTGCCGGACAGCTGCAGCAGTTCCCGGACGATGACGTCCGGATCGGTCAGGTCGCGCTCGAACGTCCGCTCCGCTCCGATGGTCACCTCGGTCGAGTGCGGGGTGACCCGGCGCTCGTCGTGGCCGTGGGCGAGGCGATGCAGGGCGTGGGCGTGCGCCCTGCCCAGTTGCCGGGACAGTGCCGCCGGGTCGGAATCGGCGATGTCGCCGACGGTCGCGAGCCCCATGGACATCAATCGGTCGGCGGTCTTCGGTCCGACGCCCCACAGCGCGCGCACCGGCAGCGGTCGGAGGACCGCGGGGACCTCGTCCGGCGGAACCACCAGCAGCCCATCGGGTTTGGCCAGGGTGGAGGCGAGCTTGGCCATGAACTTCGTGGACGCGACGCCGACCGTCGCGGTCAGGCCGAGCTCGGCGCGGACGCGCTCGCGGATGGCGGCGGCGATCTCGGCCGGCCGGCCGCCGGTGCGGCGCGCCCCGCTGACGTCCAGGAATGCCTCGTCGACGGACACCGGTTCGACGATCGCGGTGAACGCGTCGAACAGCGCCATGACGGCGCGCGACGCCGCACTGTAGGCGGCGTGGTCGGGGCGGATGACGGTGATGCCCGGGCACAGTGCCAGGGCGCGTGCCGTGGGCATGGCCGACCGCACGCCGTAGGCACGGGCCTCATAGGTGGCGGACAGCACCACCCCGCGTCCGGCGGCTCCGGCCACCATCATCGGCAGGCCGCGCAGCTCCGGTCGCCGGTGGAGTTCGACGGCCGCGAAGAACGCGTCCATGTCGACGTGCAGCACGGTGCAGCGCGCGTCGTCCACCGCGGCGATGTCCGCGGTGACCCGGCGCGCGCCCGCTTGCTGACTCACGGCATCCCTACTCGTCCCCGGGGGCCGGCCGCCGGCGCCTCACTCCACCGGCCGCAGCGCCACGGCGTGCAGGTCCGCGGCGATCTGCCCGAGCACCGGGTGCCGGCCGAGGTCGGACTCCAGGGCCGCCGCGAGCGGGTCGGACGCGGCCAGGCTGCGGTCCCCCGCCAGGGCCGTCGCCACTCCCACGCCGACCACGGACTCGACCACCAGGCCGGCCCGCTCGATCAGCGCGCGCAGCCCCGGCACGTCGTAGTAGCGGTCCGAATCGGCCGTCCCGTTGAGCACGTCGGAGGCGGCGGCGTAGTGTCCGGCCAGCGCTTCGACCAGGACCGCGGACAGCCGGCCGGGCGCGATGATCGACAGCGAGCCGCCGGGCCGCAGCACCGTGGCCGCCTCCTGTAGCGACCGCAGCGGATCGTCGACCTCCTGCACGACATGATGGTGCAGCACCAGGTCGGCGCTGGACGGTGCGAGCACCGAGGCCAGCCGGTCGGCGTCGGCCTGCAGCGACCGGATCCGGCCGGCGACGCCGGCCTCGTTCGCCCGCCTCGCCAGGCTGGCGAGCGCGTCGGTGGACGAATCCACCACCACGACGGAGCAGCCCGCCTGCGCCAGCGGGACGGCCCGGGTGCCGCTGCCGCCGCCGATGTCGACGACGTCGGCACCGGGGAGGGCATGCGCCAGGCGCGCGAGGAACTCCGCCACGGAATCCGCCGTGTGCTCCGCCATCCCTGACCTCCCGCGCATCGCCCGTCAGCCTATCGGCCGCCTGCCGACAGGTCACGCTCCACCAGTTCCACGAACTGCGCCGATTGTCGCACCAGATCGTCCGCGGCCCGGTCGGAGACCCTGCTGGTGATCCCGGCCTCGACCGCCTGCCGGACGCGGGCACTGGAGGCGAAGAACAGGGACCATTCCTGGTACTCGGGCGCCACCCTGGTCAGCAGGTCCCAGGCGCTGCGAGATGCGGAGCGCCGCGGCCGGGCGCGGGCCGCCAGCACCGCGGCCGCGGCGCGCAGCGCGGCCAGGTGCGCGGTGGCGAACCGGTCGGCGGGG
>CAZIIX010000335.1:0-1086 GCA_964539345.1 uncultured Actinomycetes bacterium
AGCCGCTGCCGCACCGGTTCCTGTACTTCCCGGACGAGAACCACTGGGTGCTCACCCCGAACCACGCCAAGGTCTGGTACGAGACGGTGCACGCGTTCCTGGCATGGCACGTGCTCGGCGAGGACTTCGTCATACCCGAGATGCTGTAGGCGGTCTCGCCGGGTCGCTACGGCAACCAGGACACGTGGCCGTGCAGCAGCGGGTAGCCGACGATGGCCACGGTGTCGATGAGGCCGTGCGCGACCACCAACGGCCACAGCCGCCGCCACCGGAGGAACACCAGGGCGAACACGATGCCCATGACGATGTTCCCGGCGAAGCCGCCGTAGCCCTGGTAGAGGTGGTACGACCCGCGGAGCACGGCGCTGATCGCGATGATCGACCATGTTCGGAGCTCGAGCTGACGGAGCCGGACGAGCAGGTAGCCGACGACGAGGCATTCCTCGAGGAACCCGTTCTGGAACGCGATCAGGACGGAAACCGGTGCGCGCCACCAAGTGTCGGTCAGCGTCGACGCGCTCACGGTCACGGAGAAGCCCATCGCGTGCGCGACCAGGTACAGCCCCAGGCCGGGGATGCCGATCAGCGCCGCCAGGCCGACGGACGCCGCGAGATCCCGCCAGGGGCGGCGCAGGTCGAGCCCGAGATGGCGGGTCAGTGACGCGCCGGCCCGCCAGAGCAGGTACAGGCCGAGTCCGCCCCAGGCCAATCCGTGGATGATGCCCAGCAGCTGGCGGATGAGATCGATCGTGTCCAGCGACGACTGCGGCGCGGCCACCGACACGTGCGTGTCCGCCAATGATTCGTGGGCGCGGGCCGCCTTGATCTGTGTCTCGATGATGCTGACCAGCGACCGCAGGCCGCTCATGCCCAGGGTGATCAGGAAGACGATGACGATCTCGGTGGTTACCGAACGGCGGGTATCCCGGTGACCCGGATCGGAGCGGCCGACCGGCGGCAGGAAGTCCGCATCGAGCCGGAATGTGCGCGACGTACCCATGGTGACGATCAGCCTAACCCCCCTGGTCCGGCGCCGTGCCACCTCGACGAGCGGCGCGGGCCGGGCAGGATCCGGGCGCGGTCCGG
>CAZIIX010000335.1:1186-2935 GCA_964539345.1 uncultured Actinomycetes bacterium
CCGCGCCGGTCGCCACGCAACCATTAGCATGGCGAAGCGTCTTGCTGAGGACGAACGGGTCGACGGCAGCCGGCCACGACGATGGACGGGGAACGCGCATGCGCGACGGCACCGACAGGACCAGCACGCGATCACGATCGCGATGGGACGGCCGTGCCGGGCGCGCGACACTGCTCACCACGATCACCGCAGTCGCGGCCCTCGCTGCCGGATGTACCAGCGCGACGACCGGCGGCCCGATCACGGTCACGAGCACGATCCACTCCTCGGTACCGAGCACCGGCGCCGGACAGCCGGCACCGGGCGGCTCGACCACCGGCCCGGGCGCCCCGTCGGTGTCCCCGTCCGCGCCGGGGGATGCGTCCTCGCCGCCCTCCGGGGGCGCCGCGCCGACCGGCGCGTCCGGCACGAACCCGCCGTCATCGCAGCCGGGAAGCCGCACGACCGCCGGCGGCGACGGGACGTCGACGGCCAGCGGTGGCACCGTCGAACCGGATGGGTTCAAGCTGACGAAACTGCAGCCCGGCCAGCAGCCGCCGCAGTTCATCGCCGTGGGCTTCGACGGCGCCGGCTGGCACGAGAAGTGGCAGTACTACGCCGGTATCGCCGCGCAGGTACCCTTCCACTTCACCGCCAACCTCACCGGGCTGTACCTGCTCGACGCCGCGCACAAGGACGCCTACCGGGGCACCGGACATCCGCGCGGCGCCAGCGCATTGGGATCCTGGAACACCCCGGCCGAGGTCGCCCAGGAGGTCGAGGACCTCAACAAGGCGTACGCGGACGGCAACGAGATCGCCACCCACTTCATGGGCCACTTCTGCGACCCCGGCGCCTCGCCGGGCGCGGACAGCTGGGACACCGCGGCCTGGAACAACGACCTGGACCAGTTCTTCGACGTGTGGCGGAACTATCGCTCCATCGACCAGATCCCGGGCCTGCCCGCGCTCGACGTGCCGGCCGACGAGGTCGTCGGCGAACGCACCCCCTGCCTCCAGGGATCTCCCGACGCACTGTTCCCGGCGCTGGTGAAACACGGGATGACGTATGACGAATCGTTCACCCGGCGCGGCATCGTCTGGCCGACCAAGTCGCCGCAGTACCACATCTGGACCATGGGCATGGCCGAATTCCCCATGCATGGCATCACCCCCGGCCACGGGGCGGGCCACGTGCAGATCACCATGGACTACAACTTCTGGTACTCGCAGGAATACGACCCGGCCACCGGCCAGATGAAGCAGACCTCGGCAGCGCAGTCGAAGGAGGACTCGCAGCAGGTGCAGGCGACCTACCAGGACATGTTGGACGGTGCGTTGGCCGGCAGCCACGCCCCGCTGCTGCTGGGCAACCACTTCAACGACTGGAACAACAACGCCTACACCGAGGCGCTGGGCAACTTCCTGCTGGCCAACTGCGGTCGGACCGGCGTGTACTGCGTGCCGTACCGGGACGTGGTCGACTGGATGGAGTACCAGGACCCGTCGGTGCTCGCCGCGCTGCAGGCGAAGCCGCCGGTGCTCGGCCCGCCCGCCGGTTGAGGCCGGCCGATCTCAGGTGAGCCGAACCCGCGGATCGAGCACCGCGTAGAGCACGTCGACGATCGTGTTGGCGATCACCACGAACACGGCCGCCAGCAGCACGATCGCGATGATCACCGGCTCGTCCTGGTTGATCACGCTGGTGACCGCCAACCGGCCGAGGCCGTTGAGCCCGAACACCTGCTCGGTGACGATGGCGCCGCCGAGC
>CAZIIX010000336.1:0-2920 GCA_964539345.1 uncultured Actinomycetes bacterium
CGAGCCCGAGTCCGCGGCCGGCGTGCCGGGCGGCGTCGGTGGCGTGCAACCCGAGGTGCGCTCCACCGTGGTCGCGCCGGTCGGCGCCGCCGTCGGATCGTTCAGCACCGACATCGCCCGCCGCAGGAACGACGCCATCGCCTGCCGGGACACCGGCCAGCCCGGACCGAAGTAGCCGCAGCCGACGCCGTAGGTGATGCCGTAGCGGACCATCCAGGAGATGACGCCGCAGAACTCGTCCGTCGTCGCGACATCGTCCGCGGGCTTCGCCGTGCACGCCGCGGCAGGCCGACCGGTCACCACCCGGCTGAGGTAGGCCGCCATGGCCCCGCGGGTGACCGGGTCGTTCGGCCGGTACGACTCGTCCTTGTAGCCGAACGCGATGTGGTTGTCGAACGCCCACTTGATGTAGCCGCAGAACACGTTCGAGGTGGGCACATCCGGGAACGGCCGCGTCGTGCAGACCGGAGCGGACTCGCCCGGATGCGTCAGCCGGAACAGCAGCGCCGCCATCGCACCGCGGTTGACATCCGATGCGGGGTGGTACTTCCCGTCCGCCGGTTTGGTGATGCCCTGCGCCTTGAGCCACGCGATGTTCGCACAGTGCTCGTTCGCGCTCGTCACGTCCGGGAACGGGCCGCTCGACGGGCCGCACGCCGCCGCGGCATCCGCCCGGGCGGGGCTGATCGCCACGGCCATCGTCATAGCCACGGCCAACGCCGCCGCCAACGTGAGCGTTTTGCGTAGTGTGCGGTGCGCGCGCCGCGCCGCCAGTACACCCATGTCATACCTCCCGAGACCGGCCAACGCTAGCAGATTCTCGCGCCCATCGACCGTGGCCGGCCCCCGAGCGCTACTAGAGTGGCAGACGGCCCCGACGCGCGGGCCAGGCGGTGAGGGAGGGGTCGCAGTGGCCGACGCACATCCGGACGGCGCCGCTCCGTCCGGTGCCGCGACCGGACCCGCCGGCGGCCTGGACATCTCGCCGACCCGCGCCCTGCAGGTGATGTTCGGCCCGCTCCGGGTATCGACCGCTCTGACGACGATGACGTCGTTCGCGTGCTTGATCGCGGCTGCGCTGGATGCACCTGTGGTCGTCACCGCGGTGCTGGGCGCTCTCGCGATCGCGCTCGGGACCGCCACCCTCACCACGCTGCCACCCGGCACCGGCCGCAGCCCGCTCATCGGCCAGTTCATCACGAGCCGCATCGCACTGGCGGGCGCGGTCGCAGCGGCCGCCGTCATGGTCGACATCCCGTGGCACTTCTGGATCTTCCTCGGCGCCGCGGGGATCGCCACCGTCGGCGAGGAGTTCGCCCGCCCGCTGTCGAAGTACGCCGTGCCCTATGCCGCGAACTTTCCGGGCGTCCGGGCGCACCACCAGCCGCGGGTGCCGACCTGGCCGCTGCTCGCGTTGACCACGGCCGCCATCGTCGCCAGCTACCTCGCCGTGGCGGGCGACACCGGATGGGTTCCGGTGCAGGCGATCCTGGCCGTGCTGGCCGTGGCGTGGTGGGTGGCGGTGTGCGTGGACGATCTCGGGCGGGTGCTCGCGCGGCAGCGCTTCATCCGCCGGCTGCCCGCCGCGCTGGAGTCGATCGCGCCGGCGTTCGTGCTGCACTGGGACGCGCCGCCCGGCACCGACTATCAGGTCGGCATGTGGCTGCCGGAGCTCGAGCGCATCGGCCAGCCGTACTTCGTGCTGGTCCGCAGTCCGCACTGCTTCGACGAGGTCACGAGGCTGACCGCCCGGCCCGTCGTCATGCTCCGCTACCTGGAGGACCTGGACGACTGCATCGTCGGATCGCTGCGCGCCGCCTTCTACGTCAACAACGGCGTGCGCAACGCCCACATGGTCCGGTACGCACATCTGACCCACATCCAGCTCAACCACGGCGAGAGCGACAAGGCGCCGAGCTTCAACCCCGTCTTCCGCATGTACGACCTGGACTTCGTCGCCGGACAGGCAGCGATCGACCGGTTCGAGGCCAACGGCGTCTGGATGCCGCGGGAAATGTTCCGCATCGTGGGTCGGCCCCAGGTGGTCGACATTGCCATTGCGGCGCAACCGATCTCGGCGGTCCCACACCCGACCGTGCTGTATGCGCCGACCTGGCAGGGCTTCACCGGCGACGCCAGCTACTCGTCGCTGCCCTGGTCCGAGCCGCTGATCCAAGCGCTGCTGGACCGCGGCTGCCGGGTGATCTTCCGACCCCACCCCTATAGCTATCAGTCGGCGAAGCTGGCCGACCGCTGTCACCGGATCCAGCACCTGCTCGGGGCCGATCACGAGCGGACCGGCCGGGCGCACCTGTACGGCGAGATCGCCGAGAAGACCATGTCTCTCGTCGACTGCTTCAATGCCGCCGACGCGATGGTCTCGGACGTGTCCAGCGTGGTGGCGGACTTCCTGTACTCGGAGAAGCCGCTGGGCATGGTGAGCGTGACGGGCACCGCGGCCGAGTTCCGCGACCACTTCCCGATCGCCCGCGCCGCCTACGTGCTCGCCGGGCGGACGGGCGCCGATGTCTCGCTCTTCGTCGATCAGCTCCTGCATGACGAGGATCTCGGCGCAGAGCGCCGCGGCATGAAGGCCCACTACCTCGGCGACATCCCGTCCGACGGGTACGCGCAGCGGTTCGTCGAGATGGCGCGGGCGGCGATCGCGGGCGAGGACATCGGAGCCACGAGCGCCGACCCCCGTACCCGCTGACGCGGACGTCCTCTGGCGTCCGGGGCGCCGCCGGTGAGGCACGCCATTCGCCCCCTGTCGACGTGACGTCGGCCGCGCGATTCGATACTGTGCCCTTCGTGTCGTCCGTCACCCGAACGGTGACCATGGTCGATGGCGCCGCATCACGTATGAGACGCCTGCAGGGCCGAACGGGCGATGGGCCTGCATGAACGAGACGAGGGGGAA
>CAZIIX010000337.1:0-2907 GCA_964539345.1 uncultured Actinomycetes bacterium
CGATATCGATGATCGCGATCGCCGCGATCTTCGCCTTCGGAAAGTGCGTGAAGTCCTATGCCGATGTTCGAACTATGCCGATGTTGCCTCGGGTGCTGTTGTGTGGCACTGATTTTGGTGCCCATGGGTCGGCATAGTCATGGCGCTGGATCGATACCGCCGAACCCGGCGAACCGCCGCGCGTTCGCCTATTCCGCGCAACCTGCCAGGACAACCGGCGCTAAAAGACCCATCACGGCCCTCGGAATCCGATCGGCGTGCGGGAGCCGGCGTCTATCTCTTCGTCACGGACCTCACCTCCAGACACTCGGTGTGTCTGCAAGCGTCACCCTCACCCCGCGACTATGCCGACCTGCCGGATCCCGACAGCCCCAGTGACCTGCGAAATCACGTCACGCATCGGCATAGTTCGAACATCGGCATAGGACTTCTTATGCCGACGTCGGCATAAGAAGTCGTAGCCCCAGATCCGGCGGGGTTTCCATTCCAGCCAGTCCGGCCACGCCTTACGCGGGATCGGCTCGCGAGGCGGGTTACCCGGCAGCACCAGGTCTCTGGCCAACAACACGCGCTGCAGCGTGGACGGCGACACATGCACCGCACCGATCCGTGAGCCGCGGTGCGCGAGCTTGCGATGCGACCGGTCGACCTCGCCCCAGGTCTCGAACAGTTCCACGATCGCGTCGCGTTCCCAGTCCAGCAGTCCGTGCAACGGGCTACCGCCCGACGGTGCGTCGGCAAGGTCCGCACCCGCCCGGCGACGCAGCTGCCAGCGGGCCACCCGAGTGTCATCGATGTCCAGCACGTGGCAGGCGGCCCGGGCCGACCAGCCGCGGGCGACCGCGTGATCGACGAGATCGCAGATACCGGCCTTGACGCAAGCGTCCACACGGGCCGGGACCGGGCCGATGGTCAGTCCCAACGCGATTTTCCCCGGTACAGGTGCAGCTCCACCGCCTGCGCCGTGACAGTCGCCCTGAGCTGCTCCAACTCGGCCCTGGCATCTTCGAGCTCGGCCTGCTCGGCGGTCTTGCCCGGCCGTCCCGGCCTGGCCGACAACGCCGCCAGCGCACCCTCCTTCGCCGACCGGCAGATCGTCGTCACCGTCGAGCGATCCACCCGCCACTTCGCGGCGGCCTCCCGCTGGGTGAACCGCCCCGTCAGCACCGAGGTAAACAGCTCCCACTTCTCGCTCGGCGGCAACACCCGCCGCGGTTTCCGCTCCTTCTTCACAGAGCCAGCAGACGACATGACCATCCTCCAGACGAGTCCGACACGCCCACACCTGGCCGGGAATTTTTCGTCCGCTCTACCTCATTAACTCAGACGCAAAACAGCCTCTCTCGGGGCTGCGGTCGATGAGCGCGGCAACGATCGACCGGTATCTGGCTCCGGCCCGCAAGCGCATGGAGATCAAGGGCATGTCGACGACGAGGCCGTCGCCGCTGCTGCGGAACTCGATCAAGATCCGAACCTGCACCGACGAGGCGCCCGATACCCCCGGCGTGATCGAGGCCGACACGGTCGCGCACTGCGGTCCGAGCCTGATCGGCGAGTTCGTCCGCACGTTGACGATGACCGACATCGTTACCGGCTGGACTTAAGAATTGCTCAGTGCGCAACAACTCGGCGAAGTGGATCCTTGCCGGCGTCGAAAGGCTGCAGGTCATGTTCCCCTTCCCGATGACCGTTTTCGACTCGGATTGCGGCAGCGAGTTCATCAACCACGAGGTCGCAGCCTGGCTGCAAGCCCGTGACATCGCCCAGACCAGGTCACGGCCGTATCAGAAGAACGACCAGGCCACCGTCGAGTCGAAGAACAACCACGTCGTGCGCAAAAACGCCTTCTACTGGCGTTACGACACCGCAGCCGAGCTCGGCCTGCTCGACGAACTGTGGCGCCTGGTGGCGCTACGACTGAACTTCTTCACCCCGACGAAGAAACCGATCGGCCACGACGCCGCAGCCGACGGGCGCAAAAAGCGCATCTACGACAAGCCGAAAACGCCGTGGCAACGCGCGCAGGACTCGGGAATCCTTACCAATCAACAACTCTCAGCCGTCGCCGCCCGCATCGAAGGGATCAACCCCGCCGACCTGACCCGACAAATCACCGCCATCCAGATGCAACTGCTTGACCTGGCCAAGGCCAAGACCGAGGCCCTCGCCGCCGCCAGGCACATCGATCTGGAAGCATTACAACCGTCAATCAACCGATTGGCCAAGACGAAATAGAGCAACACCCCACGCGCTCAAAGTACGTGAGGCACCAGCCAACATTTCGCGCTCACTTCTTCATGAGGCACCTCGCGTGTATGTACTACCAGTCGATCGACGCCGAGGACCAACAATACGTACGGGTCGACGACGACAGTATCGCCTTGCCGCGCTCCATCACACCGGCAGAAGCCACGCTGACCACCGGGTGGACCGACGCGCAATACATCGCCGAAGGTGGCCCTTGGGCCACTCGGTGACGGCGCTCGGTGGCAGGTGGGTCGGGGCACTTCGTCGTTTCCGGGGGCCTGTTCCGGGAGGGAACCGGCACAGCGTGCGCGGTGCCGACCCGTTTCGTGCGATCCGGGTTGAGGTCGGGTCAGATGTAGATTGCTGGGTCGATCCAGTGCTCGTCGGTTGCGGTGGGCCGGATGGTGGCGGCCGCGCCGATGGCGACCATGCCGTCCGGGACGTCCTTGACGACGACCGCGTTGGCGCCGATCTTGGCGTCGTTGCCGATTCTGATGGGTCCGAGCACCTTGGCGCCTGCGCCGATCATGACGTGGTTGCCGACGGTCGGGTGGCGTTTGGTGCGGCGCATCGTCGTGCCGCCGAGTGTCGAGCCGTGGAACATCAGCACGTCGTCGCCGACCTCGGCGGTCTCGCCGATCACCACGCCCATGCCGTGGT
>CAZIIX010000338.1:0-2883 GCA_964539345.1 uncultured Actinomycetes bacterium
GCGGTAAGGAATCGGCGGCGGATGACGATATGGTCGGTGACCCCGGGATGCAGTCGGACCCCCGACCCGACCGCATCCCGGGGTCTTCATCGCCCGCGGGCAGAGCGCGCCGCGCGGCCCCCGTCGGGATCGCAGTGCCCTCGCCGCCGCACCGCACCGACCGCTGCCACTAGGATGCCGTCGTGACTGATTCGACTCTTCCCGTTCAGATGTTGCACGACCGCGTCATGCTCAAGGCGGGCTCCGGCCGTAGCGAACGCACCACTCGCGGCGGCATCGTCATTCCCGCGACGGCGGAGGTCGCCAAGCGTCTGGTATGGGGAGACGTGATCGCGGCCGGCCAGCACGTGCGCTCCGTCAAGACCGGCGATCGGGTCCTGTTCAGCCCGGACGATCCCTACGAGGTCGAGATCAGCGGTGAGACCTACCTGGTGCTGCGCGAGCGCGACCTCCACGCCGTCGGCACCGAGCGCCACGGGACGAACACCGGGATGTACCTGTAGAGCGCAGGGACGATCCTCGCCGCCCAGCTTCGGGCCTGCGCCGTCGCCCACGGGGCCAGCGCCCAGCTGATGAGCAGCACGATGCCGCCGTTGATCCAGCCACCGATGACGTCCGAGAGCCAGTGCGTGTTCAGCGCGATCGTGCCGAACCCGACCGTGACCGAGAACAGCACCGCCAGAGCCGTCATCAACCGGCGATGCGCGATCGGCGCCACCATTGCCATGACCCCGTAGATCACGACGGCGCCGGTCACATGCCCGGACGGGAAGATGTCGCCGCCCGCCCACAGCGTGTGCGCGTCCGACGTGAACCGCGGTCCCTGGCGGCCGGTCAGATACTTCATCGCGCCCACACTCGCGTTGAAGCCGAACCACGCCACGGCGAACAGCACCCACGGCCGCCAACTGCGGGTGGCGAGCGTGCGGTAGACGATATAGACGACCGCCACGACCGTCGCGGGGGCGCGGCGCCCGATCGTCACCCAGTCCGTCACGAACCCGTGCCACGGTGACGAGTACCGGATCAGGTGCTGGTGGTACCAGAATTCATCGACCGAGTTCACCGGCGAGCCGACGAGCACAGCGACGGTGAGCACGAAGTAGGCGACCGCCAGCGTGATCAACGCACCGAGCCACCAGCGAGGAAGGTGGCCGATAGCGCTGCGGAGCGGCCGTGGCGCCGCAGCTTCATCAGTCGTCCTTCCCATCACACTTTCAATGATTCCCGCTATTTCTAGCGAGCATGCCGAAATCCATGTGAAATGGGCCAATATCACATCACAATTGGGTAATGTAATGACGGTGTAATGAAAGGTAATAACGTAATCCGCAGGTAACGACATTCTTTATGGCGGGTATCGGATCGCGGCAAATGGGCGACCCTGCGAGCGCGCGGCCCATCAGGGAGGATGGGGCGATGGACTCCGTTGACTTGTTGGTACTGGGCTCGGGCCCCGCCGGACAGAAGGCCGCGATCGGCGCTGCGAAGCTGGGCAAACACGCCGCCGTCGTGGACCGGAAGGACATGGTCGGCGGCGTCTGCATCAACACCGGCACGATCCCGTCGAAGACGTTGCGCGAGGCCGTGCTCTACCTCACCGGGCTCAACCAGCGCGAGGTCTACGGACAGTCCTACCGGCTCAAGGACGAGATCACCATGGCCGACCTGCACGCGCGCACCCAGCACGTCATCGGGCGGGAGATCGACGTCACGCGAAGCCAACTCATGCGCAACCGGGTGGAGGTGCTCACCGGGACCGGGTCGTTCGTCGACCCGCACACCGTGCGGATCACCGACACCGCCGGCATCCAGCGCGAGGTGCGCGCCGAGAAGATCGTCATCGCCGTCGGGACGCGCCCGGCCCGGCCGGCGAGCGTGGACTTCGACGGCCGCATCATCGTGGACTCCGACCAGATCCTGTCCCTGGAACGCGTCCCGGCGTCGATGGTGGTCGTCGGCGCCGGCGTCATCGGCATCGAGTACGCGTCCATGTTCGCGGCGCTGGGCACCAAGGTCACGGTCGTCGAGCGGCGCCCACAGATGCTCGATTTTTGTGACCTGGAACTCGTCGAAGCGTTGAAATACCAACTTCGTGATTTCGCGGTGACGTTCCGATTCGGCGAGACCGTCCGCGAGGTGGTGCGCACCAATGGTGGGACGCTCACCGAACTCGAATCGGGCAAACGCATTCCCGCCGATACCGTGCTGTATTCCGCCGGGCGGCAGGGTGCGACCGACACGTTGGAGCTGGTCAACGCCGGACTCGCCGCGGACAAGCGCGGCCGCATCGCGGTCGACGAGCACTACCGGACCGCCGTCGAGCACATCTACGCCGCCGGCGACGTCATCGGATTCCCGGCGCTGGCGGCCACCTCGATGGAGCAGGGCAGGCGCGCGTCGTACCACGCGTTCGGGGAGCCGCTGGTCGACACGTTCGGCGACCTGCAACCCATCGGGATCTACACGGTGCCCGAGCTGTCGTTCGTCGGCCGCACCGAGGACGAACTCACCCGTGCGGCCGTGCCGTTCGAGGTCGGGGTCGCACGGTACAAGGAACTCGCGCGCGGGGCGATCCTCGGCGACGCGTACGGGATGCTCAAACTGCTCGTGCACTCCGACACCCGCGAGATCCTCGGCGTGCACGTGTTCGGCTCGCAGGCCACCGAGCTGGTGCACATCGGGCAGGCCGTCATGAGCTGCGGCGGCACCATCGACTACCTGGTCGGGGCGGTGTTCAACTATCCGACGCTCGCCGAGTCGTACAAGGTGGCGGCGCTGGATGCGGTGAACAAGATGCGGGCGGTGCGCGTCATCGAGGCATGACGGCGTCGGTGCAGCGCGTGTCGGGTCGGCGCCGACACTGTCCGGCCGACGCGCCCG
>CAZIIX010000339.1:0-1595 GCA_964539345.1 uncultured Actinomycetes bacterium
TTCACCCTGGTGCCCGCCCTGCTGACCGTCGCGCCACTGCCGCTGCTGCGGCGCGTCGCCGCCGCCGATCCGACGCGGGCCGCCGAGGCCTGATAGGAACGAGTCATGACCGAACCGACCCCCGCCATGCTCGATGACGAGGTCCTCGGCGCCCTCGCCGCGCTGCAGGAACGCGACCTGCCCACGCACGGCGGCCGCACCCTGGCCTACGTCTACGACGCCGGAGTGCCCGGCCTGGACGAGCTCGCGGCGGCCGCGTACGCCACCGCCATGCACGCGAACGCGCTGGACCCCACCGCGTTCCCCTCGCTCGGGGTCATGGAGGGCGATCTGGTCGCAACCACGTCATCGCTGGTCGGCGGCGGGCCCGAGACGGTGGGCACCGTCACCTCCGGCGGCACCGAATCGTGCCTGCTGGCCGTCGCCGCCGCCCGCGACGGTGCCGCCGAGATCGCCGAGCCGCGCATGGTTCTCGCCTCCTCGGCGCACGCGTCGTTCCACAAGGCCGCGCACTACTTCGGGGTGACCGCCGATATAGTGCCGGTCGACCCGGTGACGCTGCGCGCCGACCCGGAGGCGATGGCCGCCGCGATCCGACCGGAGACCGTCCTGGTCGTCGCGTCCGCCCCGTCCTACGCGCACGGCGTGATCGACCCGATCGCCCCGATCGCCGCGGCCGCCGCGGAGCGTGGGGTGCGCTGCCACGTCGACGCCTGCATCGGCGGATGGATCCTCGGCTCCTGGCGCCGCATCCCCGACCGGCTCGGCCGCGACACCGCCCCGTTCGGCCTCGACGTCCCCGGCGTGACCAGCATCTCGGTCGACCTGCACAAGTACGCCTACGCGCCGAAGGGCACCTCGGTGCTGCTGCACGCCTCCTCCGAGCTGCGCGCCCGGCAGTTCTTCGTCTCCACCGCCTGGCCCGGCTACGCCATGCTCAACACCACGATGCAGTCCACCCGGTCCGGCGGGCCCATCGCGGCGGCCTGGGCGGTCGTCAACCGGCTCGGACGCGCCGGCTATGACGACATCGCCGAGCGGACCGCGGCCGCCGTGGACGACATCCGACGGGGCGTCGCGTCGATCCCCGGTCTGCGGCTGCTGATCGAGCCGGAGGCCACCCTGCTGGCCGTGACCGCCACCGAGGACGGGCCGAACGTGTTCGTGCTCGCCGACGAGATGGCCCAGCGCGGCTTCTACATCCAGCCGCAGTTCTCCTTCGCCGGGCTGCCCGCCAGCCTGCACATCACCGTCACCGCGGCGAACTTCGGCCGGGAGAACGAACTCCTCGACGGGCTGCGCGCCGCGGTCGCCGCCGCCCGCACCGTCGGTGAACCCGGGTTCCCTCCCGAGGTCATCGACGCGGTGCTCGACGCGGACCTGGGCACCCCGGAGGGGTTGATGGCCGCCGCCGCGCCGCTCGGGCTGGTCGGCGAGGACGGGCAGCTCTCCCTGCCCGAGCGGATGGCGCCGATCAACGCGCTGCTCGACGCGGTGCCCGGCCCGGTACGCGAGCAGATCCTGCGCGGCGTGCTGTCGATGCTCAGCCTGCCCGGACGCGATCTGCTGTAGGGCCTCGTCATACCCGGCGTCAT
>CAZIIX010000339.1:1695-2882 GCA_964539345.1 uncultured Actinomycetes bacterium
GCGCATCCCGAGCCTCGTCCCATCGTTCCGATAACCTCGTCGGGTGAGGTGCGTGCCCGCTCGCGCCCCGCTGCGCCACCATCGCCACTCTCGACCTGAGAAGGACCCCACGTGTTCGATACCTTGTCCGACCGGCTCTCCAGCGTCTTCTCCGGCCTGCGCGGCAAAGGCAGGCTGACCCAGGCCGATATCGACAGCACGGCCCGGGAGATCCGCGTCGCGCTGCTCGAGGCGGACGTGGCGCTACCCGTCGTCCGCGCCTTCATCGCCGCCATCAAGGAACGCGCGTCGGAGGCGGAACTGTCCCAGGCGCTGAACCCGGCGCAGCAGGTCATCAAGATCGTCAACGAGGAACTCGTCACCATCCTCGGCGGCGAAGCGCGCCGGCTGGTGTTCGCCAAGAACCCACCCACCGTGATCATGCTCGCCGGTCTGCAGGGCTCAGGTAAGACCACCCTGGCCGGCAAACTATCGCTGTGGCTGCGCGAGCAGGGGCACACGCCGCTGCTGGTGGCGGCCGACCTGCAGCGACCCAACGCGGTGAACCAGCTGCAGGTCGTCGGGGGACAGGCCGGGGTCAGTGTGTTCGCGCCGGAACCGGGCAACGGCGTGGGGGACCCGGTGGCGGTCTCCGAGGCCGGTGTCGCCGAGGCGCGCAGCAAGATGCACGACATCGTCATCGTGGACACCGCCGGCCGACTCGGCGTCGATGCCGAGATGATGGCGCAGGCCGCCGCGATCCGCGACGCCGTACAGCCCGACGAGACGCTGTTCGTGCTGGACGCCATGGTCGGCCAGGACGCGGTCACCACCGCGGAGGCGTTCCGGGACGGCGTCGGATTCTCCGGCGTGGTGCTGACCAAGCTCGACGGCGATGCGCGTGGCGGCGCGGCACTGTCCGTGCGGCACATCACCGGCGTGCCGATCCTGTTCGCCTCCACCGGCGAGAAGCTCACCGACTTCGACACGTTCCACCCGGACCGGATGGCCTCCCGCATCCTGGGCATGGGCGACATGCTCACCCTCATCGAACAGGCCGAACAGCACTTCGAGGCCGAGCAGGCCGAGGACATGGCCACCCGCATGATGGGCGGCGACTTCACCCTCGACGACTTCCTGCAGCAGATGCTGATGATCCGCAAGATGGGCCCGCTGCAGGGCATCCTCGGCATGCTGCCCGGCGCCGG
>CAZIIX010000340.1:0-2858 GCA_964539345.1 uncultured Actinomycetes bacterium
GTGATCGGGCTGAGCCCGGCGGCGCCCTCCGGTCGCTGGAACAGGTCCGTTGGCGGCGACCGCTCGGATGACGTGTGAGGGGACCTCACAGGTCGTGGGAACGCGTTAGCTGTCGGCCAATTTCCTAACGTGTTGCAAATTTGCAACGCCTCCTTAGACTGGTCACATGAACGTTGCGGAGCGCATCTCGACTCTGCGCCGCGTGAACGGGTTGAGTGCCCGTCAGCTCGCGGCGCTGGTCGACGTTGCTCCGACGACCGTCACTCGCATCGAGGCAGGCCAGGTCCGCCCGTCGTTTGACTTGGCACAAGAGATCCTTGCCGTCCTGGGTGAGCCGATCGGATTCACTGGGACGGCGGATGTCAGCGCGATCGCCGCCGCGCGATTGGCGCTCGATCCCAAGCCTGGCCTTGCGGTGACGCCCGGAGTCGAGGCGTGGCGGCAACGTTGGGCGCGTATTGGGCTCATCGACGGAAAGGGCCGTGCGATCAACGGCAAGGAGGCCGATCTGCTGTTTCGGGCCGGCAGGGCTGCGCGCCTCACCCGTCGTCCGGGTGCCGTTGACTTCAAAGCAGGTCCGTCTGCGTGCGACATCGCGGAGGCACTCGGCGCTGCGGGAATCGAGTACGCCGTCACAGGTGACACAGGCGCGAATCTGTACCACTCCAGCGCAGGGGAGGCATGGCCGGTTCTCTATGTCGAGGACGTCGAGCGAGCGGCCGAAGCCGCCGGCCTGATCCGCAAGCAGCCCGGCTCGTTCGGGATGCGGGTCACGCTGATCCCGTTCGACGGCGTCAGCGAACTCGGGCGGAGCAGGATCGACGGCATCACAGTCGTTGCGCGCGACCAGGTCGTCATCGACGCTTACGGCGGCATCGACCGCATGGCTGAGCAGGCCGACATCCTCCTGGGGCGGCGAGTCGGATGACCGAGTTCAGGAAACCACGCACCGAGATCGAGTGGAGCCGCCGCGCGATCATCAACGTCGTCGAGGTATTGGCCGCGCATGCCGAGTCGCTGACGCTGGTCGGCGCACACGCCGTATTGCTGCGGACGATGGAGCTCGACGTCCCGAGGATGCCCACGGGCGACGGCGACCTCGGTGTCACGCCGGGCCTGGTTGGGGACCTGCCGAGCATCGAGGGGCTGCTCGCCGCTGCAGGCTATGAGCACCGCACCACGGCACGACCGGGACTGTGGGGGCGAGAGCCGTACGACGAGCCAGATGGCACGCGGTCGTATCGAGAGAAGATAGACCTACTCGCTCCGCATGGGCTGTCGGGCACAGCGAGCCGAACCAAGCGCGGCGTTCCGGCGTTGCAGTCCGCGCACGGCAAGCTCGCTGTCGGCAACGCCCTCGGCCTGGAGCTCGCCGCCTTCAACCGCTCGCGATTAACGATCACTGATTTCGCGGACCCGCGCCTCTCGACGGAGATCTTCGTCGCCGAGGTCCCTGCGTTGATCTTGGCGAAGGGGTCCAAGGTCGGTGAGCGACTGCGTGAGCGACGCAGAGGGTCAGTCCGCGACAAGGACCTCGGCGATCTGTGGCGACTTATGGCTGTTGCCGATCCTGTCGAGACAAGGCGGGTGATAGCAGAGTGCCTCGGCCACCCCACAGTTGGAGCCGACGTCCGCCAGGGCGTCGAGTGGACGGCTGACGTCCTGCGGGACCCGGTCAGCGTCGAACGCGCCAAGCTCGCCTTCGATACTTTCGTTGACCCCGCCGAGATCGACCGGGTCTTCGCGTCATGGAGGGAGACGCTTGTGTGACCGCGTGCGTCCGGGAAGCGCTCCCACCTGTTTGGAATCGATGAATCCGAGCGGCCTGCGGGCAATCAAGACAGGGCGTTGAGACTCGCAAAGCCCAGCAGAGTGGGCTCCTTGCCGAACACCGCGACGGGACGGTTGGCATCGCTCCTAGGCTGGGTCATGGGAGTCGCGCCGGACTCCCCGGGGCCGCTGAAGGAAAGTTTCTCCCTCGCATTCCATCCGGTCCGCCGTGATCCATGTGGCACCTGTCAGGAGGCCAACTCAGTGACCAACCGCCTCGCCGCTGCGCACAGCACGTACCTGCGCCAACATGCCGACAACCCGGTCGACTGGTGGGAATGGGGCGAGGGGGCCTTCGCCGAGGCCCGCCGGCGCGATGTGCCCCTGTTGCTGTCCGTGGGCTACGCGTCCTGCCACTGGTGCCACGTCATGGCGCACGAATCGTTCGAGGACCCCGCCACCGCGGCCGAGATCAACGACCATTTCGTGCCGGTCAAGGTCGACCGCGAGCAGCGACCCGACATCGACGCCATCTACATGTCCGCGACACAGGCACTCACCGGGCAGGGCGGCTGGCCGATGACGGTCTTCCTCACCCCGGACGGTGAACCCTTCTATGCGGGAACGTACTTCCCACCCGAGCCACGGTCGGGGCTGCCCGGCTTCACCCAGGTGCTGCGGTCCGTGGCCGAGACCTGGCGGCGGAGCCCGGGTGACGTGGTCGAGGCCGCCGGCCGCATCGCCGCCGCATTGCGGCAGCAGACCGACGACCTGCCACCGCATACCCTCGGCGGCGCCGAACTCGACCGCTGCCGCGACGCGCTGCTGGCCCAGATCGACCGCGTCAACGGTGGTTTCGGCCGCGCTCCGAAATTCCCACCGGCGATGACGGCGGAATTCCTGCTGCGCAACCATGAGCGGACCGGCTCCGCGCCGGCGCTGCAGGCCGTGGATCTCACGCTCGACCGCATGGCACGCGGCGGCATCTACGACCAGCTCGGCGGCGGATTCGCGCGGTACAGCGTCGACGCCGCCTGGCACGTGCCGCACTTCGAGAAGATGCTCGACGACAACGCGCTGCTGCTGCG